>JBIISU010000107.1:0-4785 GCA_044340815.1 Opitutales bacterium
GTAGCGGCTCGGGGTGTGGTGGAAGTTCGGGATGGTCTCGATGAGACGATCGCCCGGCAGGTCGGCCAGCAGGGCCTGGAAGGCGCCGAAGGCCTTGGCCGCCTGGAAGGCCTGGTCGGCGTTGCGGATGACGTCGTGGCCCGTGGCCCGCTCGACGAACACGTAGCAGCGCCAGTGGTTGCCGTGCGGGTCGACGTACCAGCCCCGTCCGTCGCGGGTCGGCACCAAGGTCAGCGCGCGGCGGGAGGCGTCCGCCCGGCCCGCTTGGGCGAGCTTGGCCTGCGCATGGCGGCAGACGCGCTCGACGTTGCGCATGAGCCCGTCGGGGTTGCGGAAGATGTTGTGGTTGATCCGCTGCAGGACGTAGCGCACGGACTTGCCGCCCTGGTCCATCTCCAGCGCGAACGTGTCGTTGATGTGGCCGCTGCCGTAAGGCGGGGCGGAGACGTAATCCCCGAGCAGGGCGAAGTGCCGGGCGACGGCGCGCGTATCGTGGGTGACGTGTTCGGGCATGGCAATCAGGCCCAGAGGGCGGCGGGGTAGGCGCCTTGCTGGACCAGCGCGAGGATGCTGGCCTGCACGGCCGGCTTGTCTTCGCGGTAGGTGACCCCGAACCAGGCGGAACTGGTGCGGAGGACATCGCAAGTCGCCCGGGCGTCGGCGACCAGGTTGCCGACCGCCATCGGGATGTAGGATTCGCTCTTCAGTTCGCCGCCCTTGGCCTGCAGGAAAGCCCGGAAATCGGTTTCCAGCAGGGGGAAGATGGCGGGGGTGAAGCCCCACATGTTCATCGAAACCGGCTCTTCGCCCGACAGCGGGGTGACGGTGCCGTCTTCGGCCCGGTTCTCCGCGCCGCCCGCCGTCCGACCGATTTTGGTGAGCTCCTGGATGTCGGTCAGGCGACCGGAGGCGTCCGTCCGGCAGACGCCGCGGGCGACCGTGCCGTGGTCCGACAGCGTATTCTTGAGCGTGAAACCGACCATGCAGAAGGTCAGGTCCGCGTTCGACAAGGTGGCCAGGCGTCGGCCCAAGGTGGCGTAGGAGTCGCGGCCGTAGAAATCGTCGGCGTTGATGACCGCGAACGGGGTGGTGACGGCGTCGCGCGCGCACAGGATCGCATGGGTGGTGCCCCAGGGCTTCTCGCGTCCCGCCGGGACGGTGAAGCCGCCCGGCAGGCGGTCCAGCGTCTGGAAGGCGAAGCCCACCTCGATGCGGCCGGCGAACTTCGCGGCGATGCGTTCCCGGAAGTCGGCCTCGAAATCCGGGCGGATGATGAAGACGACCTTGCCGAAGCCGGCCCGAATCGCGTCGTACACGGAGTAGTCGAGGATGGTCTCGCCGGCGGGGCCCATCGGGTCGATTTGCTTCAGGCCGCCGTAGCGGCTGCCCATGCCGGCGGCGAGGACGAGGAGGGTGGGTTTCATGTCAGTAGGCTCGGCGGAGGCGGGCGGCGACGTCCTGCTGGAGTCGCTCGAGGAAGCCGAGGGTGAAGGTGGTCACGTCCAGGGAGTCGTCCTGGATCAGCGGGGTCAGGTCCATCGCCCATTGCACGGCCGTCTCGGTGTCGGAGGCGTGGGCGTCGTGGAAGGTGGCGTTGGCGGCGCGTCGGGCGAGCACGGCCAGGTCGTAGCGCTTGCCGCCGACGATCTGGGTGGCGAAGACCTCGTTCAAGGCCTGGGCGAGGTCGGGGCGGGCCGAGACGGGCATGGCGACCTTCTCGGCGTCGACCATCCAGTCAAGGGCGCGCCAGACTTCGCAGCCGAGAACCTTGGCCGGGCGGGCGGCCTGCGGAAGCCGGCGAAGGGCTTCGATGCAGCGGGCGAAGCACGCCACGTGGGTGTCATGCTTGTCGGCCGGGTTATGGAGGTAGACGACCTCGGGGCGGGCCGCCTCGAGCAACGCGAGCAGGTCGTCGACCGGGTCGGTCTTGTCGGCCCCGCGCACCTCCTTGCTCTGGTAGCCCAGCTGGGCGATGAACGAGTACTGGCCGAGGCGCGCCGCGGCGTGCTGCTCCTTGACGCGTTCCGCGGCGATCTGGTCGTCGGTCCAGCCGGCGTAGGGCCCCTTGCGCGAACTGCTGCGGCCGTCCGTCATGATGATGCCGCCGAACCAGCGGTCGGGACGGTCGTAGCAGGCAAGGATGCCT
The DNA here is from genome assembly GCA_044340815.1 of Opitutales bacterium. Classification (GTDB taxonomy): domain Bacteria; phylum Verrucomicrobiota; class Verrucomicrobiia; order Opitutales; family UBA953; genus UBA953. The sequence continues at coordinate 2,147 of JBIISU010000107.1, forward strand.
TCGAACGCCATGAACTCGAGGTCGTCCTGGTGGGCGCCGATGCCGAGGTGCGTCGTGCGGGCGAAGGCCGCCGGACCGGTGGCCTGATCGGGGATCAGCAGGTTGGCCTTGGGGTTGAGCTTCATGGTCAAAGGGAGGGGAGGGAGGCCGCCGCGACGGCCTGGCCGTGGCGCTTGTCCTTTTCGTCCGGCACCACGAGGTCGATGCGCAGCGCGGGGAACTCGTCGCGGAGCACCGCGCGGGCGCGGTCGATGATCACGTCGCCGCCGGTCCCCGAGGTCACGCGACCCATGATGAGCAGGCAGCGGTAATCGTAGAACGAGGCGAAGTGGGCGAGGGCGTAGCCGAAGGCGATCCCGATGGCCTCGTAGACGCGGAGGGCGCGGGCGTCGCCGGCCTTCATCAGCTTCTGCAATTCCTCGAGTTGCTCCGGCAGCCGCATGGAGGCGGGGAGGTGGATGCCGGCCAGCGGCAGGAGGCGGCCGACGCCCTGTTGGCTGAAGTATTGCACGCCGCAGCCGAGGTCGCCCGACCACTCGTCGGCCGGGCCGTCGACGCGGTAATCGACCGGCACGAAGGCCAGTTCGCTGAGCCAGTTCGTCAGGTTGCCCTTGGGGTCGACGTAGCCGGCGGCGACGCTGGTGCCCATGGCGATGCCGAGGACGGCGTTGCGCCCGAGGGACATCGAGGCCGCGAGCGCCGTGACGTCGCCGTCGTTCAGCACTTCGAAGGGGACTTCCCACTCCTTGCCCAGGTCCACGAAGAGGTTCTTCACCCGGCGGTCGAAGACTTCGGGGTCGGTGATGCCGCGGAACAAGGAGGCCGCGCGGACGCGGTTCGAGATGTAGACGCCCGCGGCGGATCCGCCGATGGCGTCGACGCGGGGGAGGTGGGCGGCGGCGAGCCGCAGGGAATCGCGGATGCCCTCGAGGTGGTAGTCGGGGTTCGTCTGGAAATACGGGTCCCACTTGACCTCCTCGGAGAACACCACCTTGCCGTCGATCAGCGCGGCGCACTTGCGGTCGGAGCCCCCAAGGTCGAAGCCGATGCGGCAACCATCGAGGTTGCGGCCCAGCGGGAGGTGCGAAGCGCTCTCGGCCGGCAGGCCGGCCTCCGCGACCACGGTGAAGGTCAGCGGACGCTCGAAGAGCTTGCGGACGAACTCGGCGTCGAAGGCGCGGGCGCCCCCCGCGGCATACTGGCGACGCAGCGCGGCGGCCAGGGGCTCGGCCAAGGGGCCGCTGAGCAGGACCTCGTCGCCGCCGCGGGCCCAGAGCAGGAACTTCACCGTCCGTTCGACGTGGAGCAGGTTGTCGGCGTCGCCGGCGCCGGCCGGGAGCACCTGCGTGCGGAAGACGGAGGCGGTGCCATCGGGCCGACGCAGGCCGATCGCAAGGGCGGTGCTGCCGGCGGTCCGGCCGCAGGCCGCCAGGAAATCCCGGGTCCAGAGCGAGGCGGGGACGAAGCCCGGGTCGATCGGCGAGGTGTGGCGAGGCTGGGGCGTCATCGCGGGCTCAGGGTTGGGTGTCCGCGGCCGGATCGAGATGGAAGGTGCAAGCCGGGTGGAGCTGCAGCCAGGTGGCCGGGCAGTCCGCGTGGGGACTCTCGCCGATGGTGCGTCGGATGATCCCGGCCTTCGCCGCTCCGAAGGCGAGGAGTTCGACTTGGCGGGCTTCCATGATCGTGCCCACGCCCATGGTGATCGCGCCGTGCGGGACGTCCTCGGCCCGGGCGAAGAACATCGCGTTGTCGCGGCGGGTCACGTCATCGAGGTGGACGCGGCGGGTCCGGCTGGCGGCGGACGAGGGAGGTTCGTTGAAGCCGATGTGGCCGGTACGTCCGATGCCCAGCACCTGGAGGTCCAGTCCGCCGGCGGCCCGGATCGCCTCTTCATAGGCGGCGCAGGCGCGCGCTTGGTCGGCGGCGACGCCGTCGGGCACATGGGTGCTGCCGGGCCGGAGGTCGAGGTGGCGGAAGAGATGCTCTTCCATGAAGTGGCGGTAGGATTCCGGGCGGTCGCCCGTCAGGCCTTCGTACTCGTCGAGGTTGAACGTGACGACGTTCCGGAAGCTCAGGCCTTCCGTGCGGTGGAGGCGGACGAGTTCGGCGTAGAGGGGCAGGGGGGTCGAGCCCGTCGCCAGGCCGAGCACGGCGGTACGTCCTTCGGCTTGCCGACGTCGGATGAGGTCGCGGATCGTCGCGGCGACGGCGACCGAGGCGGCCTGCTTGTCGGCGTGGACTACGACACGGATGGCCATGGTTCAGCCGAGCGCCGCGATCATGCGGGCGATCTCGTCGCGTTTGCCGCGGACCTCGTCGAGCTGCTTGCGGGCGCCGTCGAGGATGGCGGGGGGAGCCTTGGAGACGAAGGCCTCGTTGGAGAGCTTGGCCTCGCCGGCGGCGACGGCCTTCTCGAGCTTCTCGAGTTCCTTGCCGAGGCGGACTTTTTCGGCGCCGACGTCGACGTTGCCGCTCAGTTCGAGGGCGATGGCGCCGAGGCCCGTCAGCGAACCGGGGCGCCCAGCCAGGTCGTCCGCGTGGCGGAGCTCGGCCAGGCCGGCGAGACGGCTCAGCTTGTCGCGGTTGCCGTCCAGGAGGGCGCGGCTGGGGGCATCCTTCGTCACGACGGTGATGATGCT
>JBIISU010000108.1:0-4768 GCA_044340815.1 Opitutales bacterium
TAAGATAAAGCAGTAAAAAACAGGCGGCTTGCATAGGGGTATGCAAGCCGCCTCCTTTTTCGGGGGACGCTCCCTCGCCCCGCCAAACAAAAAGCCCGGTACCTTGCGGACCGGGCTTCGTCGTATCGGGTATCCGGTCGGCCTCAGCCGCCGGACATCTTGGTGATCAGCGCGATGAGCGGGAGGAACATCGCGAGCACGATCGTGCCGACGACCACCGCCAGGCCCACGATGAGCACGGGCTCGATGATGGAGGTCAGCGCGCCGACGGCGTTGTCGACCTCCTCGTCGTAGATGTCGGCCACGCGGTTGAGCATCTCGGGCAGCTGGCCCGTCTCCTCGCCGACCTGGATCATCGAGGTGACCATCTGCGGGAAGACGCCCGTCTGCTCGAGGGGCACGGACAGCGGCTCGCCGTCGCGCACGCGGTCATGGACGCGCTCGAGCGACTTGGCGATGACGACGTTGTCCAGGGTGTCGCGGGTGATGTTGATCGCCTGCAGGATGGGCACGCCGGAGGCCATCAGGGTGCCGAAGGTGCGGGCGAAGCGCGAGACCGAGACGATCTGCACGAAGCCGCCGACCTTCGGGAGCTTGAAGACGATGCGGTCGAAGAGCTCCTTGCCCTTGGCCGAAGCCAGCCAGGCCTTGAAGCCGACCACCAGGCCGATCAGCGCGACCGGGGTGACGTACCAGTAGGTGACGAGGGCGTCGGAGATGCCGACGACGAACGCGGTGAGCGCCGGCATCTGCGTCTTCTGGCCGCTGAGGAGGTTCTGGAACGAGGGCACGACCTTCACCATCAGGATGAAGACGATGACCACGGCGACGGTCACGACGACGGCCGGGTAGACCATCGCGGACTTCACCTTCTTCTGGATGCGGGAAGCCTTCTCGCGGAACTTCGCGAGGCGGTCGAGGACCTTGTCGAGCACGCCGCCGGCCTCGCCCGCGCGGATCATGTTGACGAAGAGGCGGTCGAAGACCTTGGGGTGGGCCTGCAACGCCTCGGACAGGTTGTTACCCTGCGAGACGCTCTCGGCGATGTTGGCGAGGATGGCCTTGAAGGCCGGGTTGCGTTCCTGCTTGTGGATCAGTTCGAGCGCGCGGAGGAGGGGCAGGCCGGCGACGATCAGGGTCGCGAGCTGGCGCGTCATCACGGTGACGTCGTCCTGGGTGACCTTGGCGCCGAAGCTGAAGCCGGCCTTCTTGGCGGGGGCGCCGCCGACGAGGGGCTTGGCCGCGCCGCCGTCCCCGGTCAGGGTCGTGACCATGAGGCCGCGGGCCATGAGCTTCTGGCGGGCCTGCTCCTCGCTGGCCGCATCGACCTTGCCGGAGGTCTGGGCGCCGTTGCGGTCGATCGCGTTGTACTTGTAGTCGGGCATGGGATGGGGATGGGTAAGGGGTTCAGGTGTACTTCAGGACTTCCTCGATGGTGGTGTGGCCGTCGAAGATGCAGCGCAGGCCGTCCTCGCGGAGCGGACGCATGCCGACTTCGATCGCCTTCTGCTTGAGGACGAGCGTGGGCGCCTTCTGGGTCACGAGCGTGCGGATCGGGTCGCTGATGGTCATCAGCTCGAAGAGGCCCTGGCGGCCGCGGTAGCCCGAGCGGTTGCACTCGGGGCAGCCCTTGCCGAAGTAGAACTTGCGGTTGGCGATCTCGAGCGCGTCGACGTCGAGCATGTTGATGACCTCCTTGTCCGGCTCGTAGGCGGTGCGGCAGCCCTTGCAGATGCGGCGCAGCAGGCGCTGGGCGAGCACGCCCTCGAGCGAGGCGGAGATGAGGAACGGCTCCAGCCCCATGTCGATGAGGCGGGTGACGGCGCCCGGGGCGTCGTTGGTGTGGAGCGTGGAGAGCACGACGTGGCCGGTCAGGGAGGCCTGCACGGCGATCTGGGCGGTCTCGAGGTCGCGGATTTCGCCGACCATGATCGTGTCGGGGTCCTGACGCAGGAAGGAGCGGAGCGCGGCGGCGAAGGTCAGGCCGACCTGGTGGTTGATCGGCACCTGCATGATGCCCTCGACCTCGTACTCGACGGGGTCCTCGGCGGTGAGGATCTTGACGTCCTCGGTGTTCACCTCGCGGAGCGCGGAGTACAGGGTGGTGGTCTTGCCGGAACCGGTCGGCCCCGTGACGATGAAGATGCCGTTGGGGCGGCCGACCATCGCGCGGATGCCCTCCTTGATGTCGTCCTGCATCGACAGGGCGTCGAGGCTCAGGTTGACGACGGTCTTGTCCAGGATGCGGAGCACGACGGACTCGCCGAACTGCGTCGGCAGGGTGGAGACGCGGAGGTCGATGGCGCGGCCGCCGATGGTCGTCTTGATGCGGCCGTCCTGCGGGATGCGGCGCTCGGCGATGTTGAGCGCGGAGAGGACCTTGACGCGCGCGATGACCGCGGACGCCAGGTTCTTGGGCGGCGGGGCCATCTCGTACAGCGAACCATCGATGCGGTAGCGGATGCGGAACTGGTCCTCGAACGGCTCGAAGTGGATGTCGGACGCCTTCGCCTTGACGGCCTCCTGGAGCACCAGGTCGACGAACCGGATGATCGGGGCCTGGCTGGCCTGCTTGGTCACGTCCTCGTCGGTGACGGCGGCGCCGCCCTCGACCTGCTCGAACTCGCCGAGGAGGTCGTCCATCGACGTGGCGGCGGCCTCGCCGTAGCTGCGGACCACGCCGGCCTCGACCTGCTCCGGATCGCCGACTGCCAGCTCGATGTCGCGCTTGAGGATGAAGGTCAGCTCGTTGACCGCGCCGTAGTTGAAGGGATCCTTGGCCAGCAGGGTGAGCTTGCCGGCCTCGTCGGCCACGGGGATCACCATGTACTTGTGGGCCTGGGCGGGCTTCAGGAGACGGATGACGTCGGGGTCGGGCTCGGCGGGCACGACGGAGTAGTACTGGACGTGCAGGTGGTCGGCGACGGCCTGCAGGATGGCCGCGCGGTCGGCGAGCCCGGCGTCGATGAGGCCGGCCGCGAAGGACTTGCCGGTCGTCGCGTGGGACTCCCAGATCTCGTCGGCTTGGGTCTGGTCCACGAGGCCCGCCTCGAGGGCGATTTCGCGGAGGAGGTCGCTATGGTCGTCAAACATGGGAAAGGCGGGGTCAGCGGGCGGCGCCGCCCTTGATGCGCTGGCGCATCATCTCGGCGTCCTGGGCGTAGTTGAAGACCTCCTCCTCGGGGATGATCCCCTGGTTGAAGAGGGCCAGGAGGTCGGCGTCGAGGGTGCGCATGCCGCGCGACGCCCCGGTCTCGATGTCGGAGGTGATCTGGAAGGTCTTGTTCTCGCGGATCTTGGCGGCGATGCCGTCGGTCCGGATCATGATCTCGTAGGCGGCGACGCGCTTCTCGTCCGTGGTCCGCAGCAGGCACTGGGAGACCACCGCGACGACGGAGGAGGCCAGCTGGACGCGGATCTGGTCGCGAGCCCCGGCGGGGAACGCGTCGAGGATGCGGTCGACGGTGCGGGCGGCGCCGGTCGTATGGAGGGTGCCGAAGACCAGGTGGCCGGTCTCGGCGGCGGAGACGGCCGCCTCGATGGTCTCGAGGTCGCGCATCTCGCCGATGAGGATCACGTCCGGATCCTGGCGGAGGGCCGAGCGGATGCCGTCGGCGAAGCTCGGGACGTCGTTGTGCACCTCGCGCTGGGTGACCACGCAGTTCTTGTGCCCGTGGTAGTACTCGATCGGGTCCTCGATCGTGACGATGTGACCGTCCTCGTTCTGGTTGATCCAGTCGATCATCGAGGCGAGCGTGGTCGACTTGCCGGAACCCGTCGGACCGGTGACGAGGATGAGGCCGCGGGGGCGGCGCAGCAGGTCCTTGATCATCGGGGGCAGGCGGAGCTGCTCGAGCGTGAACATCTTGGCCGGGATCAGGCGGAGCACCATGCCCAGCACGCCCTTGCCCCGGTAGACGTTGACGCGGAAACGGGCCTTCTTGTGGAAGGAGAAGCCGTAGTCGCAGCCGCCGTCGCGCTTGAGGCGCTCGAGATGCTCGGGCGGCGTGATGGACTGGACGAGGGCTTCGGTGTCCTCCGGGGTGAGGGCGGCGCCCTCGATCGAGACGACGCTGCCGGAGACGCGGAGGCTCGGGGCCCGGCCCACGTGCAGGTGGAGGTCGGACGCGCCGTTCTCGATCATCGCCTCGAGGAGCTGATGGATGTCGTAGGCCATGTCGGGTCAGAGTACGTCGTCGGCGACGGTGGCGCCCATGACCTCCTCGATGGTGGTCATGCCGGAGGCGACCTTGCGCTGGCCGTCCTCGCGCATCGTGCGCATGCCGGCCTCGCGGGCCTTGCGGCGGAGGTCGACGAGCGTGGCGCCCGAGTAGACCATCTCCTGGATCTCCTCGGTGATGACGAAGAGCTCGAAGACGCCGCGGCGGCCCTTGTAGCCGCGTTCGCCGCACTTGGCGCAGCCGGCGCCCTTCATCGGGGTCGCGCCGGCGATGTCCTGCTCGGACATCCCGATCGAGTAGAGTTCCTTGGCGGTCGGCTTGTAGGGCTTGGCGCAGGACTGGCAGACGCGGCGCACGAGGCGCTGGGCGAGGGCCCCGCGGAGCGCGGCGGAGACGAGGAAGGGCTTCACGCCAATGTCGACGAGGCGGGTGACGGCGCTGACGGAGTCGTTGGTGTGGAGGGTCGAGAACACCATGTGGCCGGTGAGGGCTGCGTTGATCGCGATCTCAGCCGTCTCCAAGTCGCGGATTTCGCCGATCATCACGATGTTCGGGGCTTGGCGGAGCATCGCGCGGAGGGCGGCGGC
>JBIISU010000005.1:0-16315 GCA_044340815.1 Opitutales bacterium
AGACGATCCAAAGCTCGGCGAGGGCATCCCCCAAGCCGGCCAGCAGACGGTAGTCGGCGTCCGCCGGGTCGCCGGAGACGACGACCGCGGCCTCGAGGGACTGGCCGAGCTTCTTCTCCTGGCGCAGCTTCTCGAGCGGGACGTTGACCAGGGCGGCGAGCGCCTGCACGCGCGCGAAACCGGCGTGGGCGGCGAGGCCGGCTTCATCCTCCCACGCGGCGGGGGGCGCGGGCCAATCCTGCAGGTGCACGGAAGGCGCCTCGGTGTACTCGGCCTTCGCCACGAGGTGGGACCACGCCTCGTCGGCCGTGAACGGCACGAACGGCGCGATGACGCGGAGGTAGGCGCGCAGGATCAGGTCGAGCGCGGTCTGCGTGGAACGGCGCAGCGGGTCGGCGGGCGCCAGCGTGTAGAGGCGGTCCTTGACGATGTTGTGGTAGGTCGAGGACAGCGTGCCCGTGGTGAAGTGGGCGAGCGCGGCGGCGGCGCGGTGGAACTCGTTGCGCTCGCAGGCGTCGGTGACCTCGCGCACGAGGCGGGCCGTCTCGACGAGCGCCCAGCGGTCGATCGGCGAAAGCCGCGCGACGGGCACGGCGTCCTTGGCCGCGTCGAAGTCGTGCAGGTTGCCCAGCTGGTAGCGCAGCGAATTGCGCATGCCGCGGTACTGGTTGGACACGTGCTCGAAGATCGCGTCCGACAGGGGGATGTCGGACTGGTAGTTCTCGGAGGCCACCCAGAGCCGGATGATGTCGGCCCCGTACTTCTTGACGTAATCGTCGGCGGTCTGCGGCTTGCCGTCGGACTTCGAGATCTTCTGGCGCTTCTCGTTCACCACGAAACCGTGGGTGAGCACGGCGCGGTAGGGCGCGGCGCCCTTGACGGCGACGGCGGTCCAGAGGGAGGACTGGAACCAGCCGCGGTGCTGGTCGGAGCCTTCGAGGTAGAGGTCGGCCGGCCAGTGCAGGTCCTTGTGCTTGGCGCAGACGGCGAGGTGGCTCGAGCCGGAGTCGATCCAGACGTCCAAGGTGTCGGTGCCCTTGCGGAGGTCCTTGGGCCAGTCGGCCGGCACCGGGGCGCCGGCGAGGATCGCCTCGACGGAGGAGGCCCACCACCAATCGCCGCCATGGACGGCGACCTGCCGGGCGACATGGCGCACGACGCCGGCGTCGAGGTACGACTCGCCGGTGGACGGCGAGGTGAAGGCGGGGATGGGCACGCCCCAGGCGCGCTGGCGCGAGATGCACCAATCCGGGCGGCCTTCGAGCGCCCCGCGGATGCGGTTCTCGCCGGAAGCCGGGATCCACTGGACGTCGCCGACGGCCTTGAGGGCGCGCTGGCGGAGGTCGCCGCGGTCGAGGCCGACGAACCACTGGTCCATGGCCCGGAAGATCACGGGGGTCTTGGAGCGCCAGCAGTGCGGGTAGGAATGGGTGAAGCCCTGGGCCTTGAGCAGCGCGCCGGCGGCCTTGAGCAGCTCGAGCACGGCGAGGTTCGCCGGGTTCTTGCCGTCGGTCTCGAGGACCGTCACGCCCACGAGCGACGCGGGCACGCGACCGTCGTCGGCGTAGGTGCCGTCGTTGCGGACCGGGCAATACGGCTCGAGGCCGTACTTGTTGCCGGTCTGGAAGTCCTCGAGGCCGTGGCCGGGCGCGGTGTGCACGCAACCGGTGCCGGCGTCCGTGGTCACGTAGTCGGCAAGCACGACCGGCGAGGCGCGGTCGATGAAGGGATGGCGGGCGCCGAGGCCCTCGAGCGCGCGGCCGCGGACGCGGAAACCGTCGGTGGCCCCCTCGAGCCCGCAGTCGGCGACGAAGGCGTCGCGGCGGTCGGCGGCCACGAGGTAGGAGCGCCCGCCGTGGCGGACTTCGACGTATTCAAGTTCCGGATGCACCGCGACGGCGAGGTTCGCCGGCAGCGTCCAGGGGGTGGTGGTCCAGATGACGACCGCGAGCGGGTGCGCGGGGGCGAGCCCCTTGGCGGCGGGTTCCGGGACCGGGAAGGCGACCCAGATGGAGAAGGAGCGCTTGTCCTGGTACTCGATCTCGGCTTCGGCCAGCGCGGTCTCGCAGGGGATCGACCAGTAGACGGGCTTCTTGGAGCGGTACACCAGGCCCTGCTCGATGAAGCTCGCGAAGCCGCCGAGGATCTCGGCCTCGTAGGCGGGATCCATGGTGCGGTATTCCGACTTCCAGTCGGCGAGGACGCCGAGGCGCTTGAACTGGCCGCGTTGCTTCTCGATGAAGCCGGCGGAGAACTCGGCGCAGGCCTTGCGCACGCCGAGGGGATCGAGCGACTGCTTGCTGGCCTGGAGTTCCTTCATGACCTTGTGCTCGATCGGCAGGCCGTGGCAGTCCCAGCCGGGGACGTAGGGCGTCCGGAAGCCGCGCATGGACTTGTAGCGCAGGATGGCGTCCTTCAGCAGCTTGTTGAGGGCGGTGCCGATGTGGACGTCGCCGTTCGTGAAGGGCGGGCCGTCGTGCAGGACGAAGGCGGGCTTGCCGGCCGCGCGGGCCTGGATGGCGTCGTAGAGGCCGAGGCGTTCCCAGTGGGCGATGCGGACCGGCTCGCGTTCGGCCAGGCCGGCCCGCATGGGGAAGTCGGTCACCGGCAGGTTGAGGGTATCCTTAAGTTCTTCGGCCATGATTACGTTTGGTCAGGGGCGAGGGGCGCGGACGCCCTTCGGGGCGGAGAAAGTGAACGGGAAGGGGGATGAGGCAAGGGTGGAGATGGGGGACGGGGTCTTTCCCGGACGCCCCGGCGGCGGGCGGGATTGACAGGCATCGACGAAAGCCCACCAATGGGACCCCTGCCATGGACAACCTGAAGCCCAAGCTCATCACCACCCGGGGTGCCATCATCGACGTGGTCCTGACGGTGATCTTCTTCCTCTGGATGACCACCGTGCTCAAGAAGCACGTGCCTTGGGTCGAAGCCGGCGAGACGGCCGTCCTCCTCGGCGCCGCCTACTGCTCCCTGTGCCTCTCCGGCGTCCTCTGGATGGCCCTGAGCCTGTTCCGCGTCACCTTGGCGGACCAGATGCTCCCGAAGTCGCCCGACCAGCGCTGAACGCGCCCGTCGCTCCGCCCGCCGGCCGGCTTCATCGCCGGCCTTTTTATTTGGGCGGCGGCAGGGGCGCGACCAAGGCCGCCTCGACCTCGGCGGCCAGCGCGCGGGCGGCGGCCCGCTCCTGCAGGAACTCGGCCCACCGCTCGGCGAGTTCTTCGGGCGAACCCTTCTCGAAGCGCTCGAGCCACGCCCCGAGGTTCCGCCAAGCGTTGGCGTAGACCGGGTTCTGCCGGAGGATCTCCGCCCGGAGCTTGGCCAAGCGTCCGCGCAGGGCCTCGGCCACGGCGGGCAAAGCCCGGTGGCGGACGAGCGCAGGCCCGTCGAACACCGCGTCGCCCTGCCCGAGGTCGAAGACGAACCGCGCCAACTCGTCCAAGGCCTCGCCGGACTCGCGCAGGCCCAGGCTCACCGGCTTCCGCTGGATGAGGAGCTGCGAACGCATCGCCTGCCAGTCGGCCTCCTTGAGGACCGAGGTCGACCCTCCGGCGACGTGGCGGGCCAGCAGGTTGGCCGCCTCGCGCGGGTGGGCGCCGCGCCACGTCCGCCAGAAGAGGAAGGCCTCGCGCTCCGAGGCGCGGCCGGCGCGGAGGTCGGCCAGGGAGGCGGGCGATTCGCGCAACCCATCGCGGTACCAGAGATCGACCAAGGCCGGCCGCAGCAAGGCGAGGGTTTCGGCGGCGAGCGCCTGGGCCAGCCAAGGCTCCGGCTCGGCGCCTGCGCCGCCGGTCAGGAGCGAGCAACGCCGGAGCCAAGCGCGGACGGCGGCCTCCGCGGCGCGCGCCGGGGCCGACTCCGCGGGACCGAGCCGCAAGGAGACGAGGACCTGGCCGGCCAGCACGCGCACATCGACGTCGGCCAGCTTGGGCAGGTCGACCAGTTCGACGCGCGCCTTGGGCGGGGGCAGGGGCGCGAGTCCGTAGGCGAACTCCAGGTGCCGCTCGAGCGCCGCGAAATGGGCCGCGACGAAGCTGACCTCATCGAGGCGCTCCCCGACGACGACCGCGAAGCGCGTGTCGCTGAGGAAGACGCGCGGCGCGGCGTCCGCCGGGGCCGGTGGGGCGGACGGCGGCGGCGCGACCTCGGGCGTGGCCGCCGCCAGGCACGCGCAGGTGGCCAGGGCGGTCCACATCTTCAGGCGCCGCTGAAATGACTTTCGTCGAGTTCGACGGTCTCGCCGCCGGAAAGGTGGATCGGCTCGCCGAGCGGAGACTGGTCGTTCTTCCAGACCTCGACCGTCGCCGGGGCGTCGGGCTGCGGGCAGACCCACTGCCAGCGACCGATGCCGAGGAAGTTCATCGGGGTACCGTGGTCGGCGCTGAGGCCCGGACCGCTCCCGCGGACGAAGGGCTTGTTGCCGATGCCGATCATGAGGTTGATGATGAGGGCGGTGCCGTCGGCGGTGACCACGGGGGCCGCGGCGGGTGCGGCTTCCGCGGCCGCGGGCTCGGACTCGATCGCTTCCTCGTCGGCGGGCTCTTCCTCGGCGGCCGCTTCCGGCTCCGCTTCATCCATGAGTTCCTCCTCGTCGTCCTCGACGGCCGCGATCGGCGCCGCGGGAGCCGGCGCGGCGACCGGGCGGTCGCGCAAGGCCTGGAGCTCGGCGCCGACGGCATCGAGACGCTCCTCGAGCTTGTCGACGGATTGGGCGGCCTTCTGCGCCGCCTTCCTGACCTCGTCGCGCACGGCCTTGAGGTCGTCGGCGGACACGGCGGGCGCGGCGGCCTTGAGCTCGGCCACGGCCTCGGCCGTCTCCTCCGTGGTCGCGAGCCCGCTGCGCACGGTCTCCGCGAGGGCTTCCAATTTCGCGCCGAGGTCGTCGAGACCCTCCTTGGCCTCGGCGCCGACGGCGGCGGAGCGCTGCGCGACGGCGACCTTCTTCTCGAGTTCGGCGGCGGTCGCCTTGAGCGCGGCGAGCTCGGCCTTCAGGGCGTTGATCTCGGTCGAGGCGCGCTGGGCCACGGCCGCGGCGGCGGCCTCGGCCTGCCGACGGACATCCAGCTCGACCTCGCCGATGCGGCGGTTGCCGGCCTCGGCGGCGGCGCGCGCGTCATCGCGCAGGCGATCGATCTCCGCGGCCAGCGCGGCCCGCAGGCGGGCCTGCTCGGCGAGACGCTCGGCCTTGCCGCCGCCGTCCCGGAGCACCGGGATGACGACGATCAGGGAGGCCCCCAGGATGCCGAGCACCGCGAGGAAGGCCTGGAAGCCGTCCTTCGGGTCGAGCCCGAGGCACAGCACGCCGAGCACGGCGATGAAGTCGGCGGCTACGAGGAACCATTTTTCCTGGAGCAGTTTCTGGAGGTCGCGGTTCATGGGGATGGGGTAAGGGGGCGGGGCTCAGCGGGGCCGCTCGACGAAGCCGACCTTGCGGTGGACCTTGGAGAGCGTGCGGAAGGCGGTGGCCTGGGCGGACTCGGCGCCGGCCTTGAGGATGCGGGCGAGCTCCTCGCGGTCCTTGATGAGCTCGTCGTAGCGCAGGCGGACGGGGTCGAGGGTGGCGATGACGGCGTCGGCCACGGCCTTCTTGAAGTCGCCATAGCCCTTGCCGGCGAACTCGGCCTCGAGGGCGGCGACGTCACGGCCGGTGCAGCCCGCCATGATGGTCAGGAGATTGCGGATGCCCGGCTTGTCTTCGGCGGCGCGGACCTCGGCGCCCGAGTCGGTGACGGACGACATGACCTTCCGGCGGATCTCGTCGGGGCGGTCGGTGACGTAGACCGTGCCGGCCTGGTTGGGGTCCGACTTCGACATCTTGGCGGTCGGGTCCTGCAGGGACATGATGCGCGAGCCGACCTTGGAGATGAAGGGCGCGGGAAGCTTGAAGGTCTCCGAGTAGCGGTGGTTGAACTTCTCGGCCAGGTCGCGGGCGAGCTCCAGGTGCTGCTTCTGGTCGTCGCCCACGGGCACAAGGTCGGCGTTGTAGAGCAGGATATCCGCGGCCATGAGCACCGGGTAGAAGAGCAGGCCTGCGTCGACCGACTGCTGCTTGCGGGACTTGTCCTTGAACTGGGTCATGCGCTCCAGCTGCCCGAGCGGGCAGAGGCAGCCGAGGACCCAGGCCAGTTCGGTGTGGCCGAGCACATGGGACTGGACGAAGAGCCGGCTCCGGGCCGGGTCGAGGCCGCACGCGACATACTGGGCGAGGCAGGAATAGGTGTTCTCGCGGAGCTGGGCCGGCACGGTGGGCACGGTGATCGCGTGCTGGTCGACGATGCCGAAGTAGCACTCGTGGTCATCCTGCATCCGTCCCCAGTTGAGGACCGCCCCGAGGTAATTACCCAGGTGGAGACGGCCCGTCGGCTGGGCGCAGGTCAGGACCACGGGCTTGGCGGGCTTTTTATCGGTCGTTTCGCTCATTCCGGTCCGCCCAGCGTGGCGGGCGGCCGCCCGGGCATCAAGCGGATTGGGCGAGCGGTGACGCTTGAAATCGGGACCGCACCCGCCTACATAGGTCGGCAACCATCTTTCCCCTCCCATGCTCCTCGCCCAAGCCTCGTCCACCGCCTCCCCTGCCCTCAAGGCCACCGCCGCCCAGGAGGCCAACCTGATCCTCGGCGCCCTCGGCTGGATCGCCGCCGCCGTCCTCGTCGGCTGGATCGCCAAGCGTCTGCTGGGTTGGGTCGCGACCAAGTTCGACGCCAGCCCCATCGCCCAGGCGGCGGTGACGGCCGTCGGCAAATCCCTGCAGGTCCTGATCCCGGCCTACACGGTCTTCTGGTTCAACCAGCTCAACCCGGGCCTGATTCCCGACGCCTACGACAAGGGCGCGGGCATCGCCATCGAACTGCTCCTCTCCTTGGCGCACACCACCACGGTCTTCCACCTGGTCTCCATCGCGATCGCCTGGGGCCAGAAGCTGGCCGACGAGACCGAGAACAAGCTCGACGACGTGCTGGTGCCGATGATCTCGACCGTCATCAAGCTCGCCGTCGTGCTCGTCGGCGGCGTCAAGGCCATCTCGATCGTGGACGCGGACACCTCGAAGTCGATCCTCGGCCTGCTCGCCGCCGGCGGCATCGGCATCGCCTTCGCCTCGCAGGACACCCTGAAGAACATCTTCGGCGCGGTGATGCTCATCGTGGACCAGCCCTTCACCCTGGGCGACCTGATCAACACCGGCTCCCACGAGGGCCGCGTGGAATCGCTCGGCCTGCGCTCCACCATCCTGGTCCTCGTCGACGGCCAGCGCCTGGCCATCCCGAACAGCGACCTCGCCAACCGCCCGATCGTCAACATCACCCGCCGCGAGTTCATCCGCGCGCAGGACCTGGTGCACCTCGCGGTGAACACGCCGACCGAGAAGGTCGAGGAGGCCCTCCGCCTCATCCGCGAACTGGTGGCCAACCACGACGGTTACGACCCGCGCCACCCGCCCCTCGTGCACGTGCACGAGTTCGCCGATTGGGCGATCAACATCCGCATCATGTACTGGTACTACCCGGCGGCCGCCGCCAAGCAGCTCGAGTTCAACCAGAAGCTCATCCTCGCCGTGAGCGCGCGCCTGCAGAAGGCCGGCATCCGCCTGGCCGCGCAGGGCACCCCCCAGAACTGATTTCCCCATGGCCCTCATCGAAGCGCGGAACCTCCGCAAGACCTACGGCGCCCTGCGCGCCGTCCATGACGTCTCCTTCGCCGTGGAACGCGGCGAAGTGGTCGCCTTCCTCGGACCCAACGGGGCGGGCAAGACCACCACGATGAAGCTCCTCAGCGGCTACCTCCGGGCCGACGCCGGCGCCGCGAGCATCGCGGGCCACGACGTGGCCGCGGCCCCCATCGAAGCCAAGCGCCACCTGGGCTACTCGCCCGAGGGCGCGCCCGCCTACGGCGAGATGACCGTGCGCGAGTTCCTCCGCTTCGCGGCCGACCTCCGCGGCCTCGCCGAGCCGGCCGAGCGCGTGCGCGCGACGCTCGAGCTCTGCCGCCTGACCGACGTCGCGGCGCAGAACATCGACACCCTCTCCAAGGGTTACCGGATGCGCGTGGGCTTCGCCCAGGCGGTGATCCACGACCCGGCCGCCCTGATCCTCGACGAGCCGACGGACGGCCTCGACCCCAACCAGAAGCACGAGGTGCGGCGCATCCTGAAGGAGATGGCGAGCCGCAAGGCCGTCATCGTCTCCACCCACCTCCTCGAGGAGGTCGGCGAGCTCTGCACCCGCGTCATCGTCATCGCCAAGGGCGAGCTGCGCTGCGACGAACCGCGCGACCGCTTCCTCGCGCGCGGCCCCGACCTCAACCAGGTGTTCCGCGCCCTCACCGCCTAAGCCCCTTCCCCATGTCCCCCCCCCCCGAACCCCCCCCCTCCGCCCGCCCCGCCGGTCGCGCCGCGTTCGTCGCCATCGTGCGCCGCGAGTTCGCCGGCTACTTCCGGACGCCGCTGGCCTACGTCTTCCTCGCCGTCTTCAACGCCTTCGCCATGTCGCTCGCGTTCTTCGTGGGCAACCTGTACGAAGCCGGCGTCGCCAACCTCGACCGCTTCTTCCTCTACCACCCTTGGCTCTGGGCGTTCCTCGCGCCCGCCGCGGGCGCCCGGCTCTGGGCCGAGGAACGCCGCCAAGGCACCCTCGAGCTGCTCCTCACCTGGCCGGTCACGGTCTGGCAGGCCGCCCTCGGCAAGTTCCTCGCCGCCTGGCTCTTCCTCGCCTGCGCGCTGCTCGTGACCCTGCCCATCGCCTTCACCGTCGGCTACCTGGGCAGCCCCGACTGGGGCGTGATCGCCAGCGGCTACGTCGGCTCGCTGCTCTGCGCCGGCGCCTGCCTCGGGCTCGCGGCCCTCGCCTCGGCCGTGACGCGCAGCCAAGTCATCGCCTTCGTGACGGGCTTCCTCGCCTGCTTCCTCCTGGTGCTCCTGGGTTACGGCGTCTTCGACGGCTTGCTGGTCGGCGCGCTGCCCGACGAGACGGTGGACGCCGTCCGCCGCCTCGGCCTGTGGCGCAACCTCGAACCGTTCACGCTGGGCATCTTCGACGTCCCGGCCGCCGTCTACTTCCTCTCGCTGGCCTTCGCCGGCCTGGGCCTGAGCACCTTGGTCGTCGACCGCCGCTGAACCCCCGCCGCCTTCCGCCATGTCCCGCTCCCAAGCCCTGCTCGCCGCCCTCGCCCTCGTGGCCGCGGCGTTCTTCGCGAACCTCCTCGTCTCCGTCGTCGGCGGCCGCGTCGACCTCACCGAGGACCGCACGTTCACCCTCTCCCCCGCCTCGCGCCGCCTCGTCGGCAAGCTCGACGAACCCGTGAAGCTCGAGCTCTTCGTCAGCCGGGCCGACGTCAAGCTGGGGGCCTACCGCGAGAGCTACGCCCGCCGCGTGGAGACCTTGCTGCGCCAGTACGTCGCGGCCTCGGGCGGCAAGCTCCGCCTGATCGTCACGGACCCGAAGCCGGACACCAAGGATGAGCAGCGGGCCCAGCGCCACGGCCTCAACGGCATCCGCACGGCCCAGGGGACGGGCTACCTCGGCCTCACCGCCCAGCAGGCCGATACCGTGAAGGGGATCGGCTACCTCGACCCCACGCGCGAGAAGTTCCTCGAGTACGACTTGTCGAAGTTGGTCGCCTCCGTCACGCGCCTCGAACGGCCGAAACTCGCCCTGATCAACACGCTGAACATCTCGAACGAGGTGCCGCCCGGTCAGGACCAACCGGCCGGACCCGCCGACGTGCTCCTCGCCGAGCTCGGCCAGACCTTCCAGGTCGTGACCTTGAGCAACCAGGCGACCGAGCTGCCGGCCGGCGTCGCGGTCGTCGTGCTGCTGCACCCGCACCACCTCGCCGACAAGCTCGCCTACGCGGTCGACCAGTTCCTGCTCGGCGGCGGCCAGGTCTTCGCGGCGGTCGACCCGCTCTCCCGCTTCCAGAAGTTCCAGCAGGGGGGTATGCCCTTCATGATGGCCCCGATGGCGCTGGGCGCGTCCAGCGACGCGGCGCTCCTGCGCGGCTGGGGCGTCAACGTGGAACTGGACGCCGTCACCGGCGACCTGAACCGCAACCTGCCGATCCGCGGCGCCCGCGGCGAGCCGGTGCAATACCCTCCGGCCATCGCCGTCGGCCGCGAATCCCTCAACCTCAACTCCCCGCTGACGAGCGAACTGCACGAGCTCCAGCTGATGGAGGCCGGCTCGGTCTCGCTCATCTCGGGCGCCGAGAAAGGCGTCCGCTTCGAACCGCTGATCGCGCTCCAGGGAGCCGCCGTCGGCGCGATCGCCACCACCGCGGCCAACGCCGGCCCGTTCGAGAAGGTCTCCCTCGCCTTCCGCGCCGACGGCAAGCCCCGCGTCATCGCGGCGCTCGCGAGCGGCTCGTTCAACTCCGCGTTCCCGAAGGGCGCGCCCGCCGAGGAGGCCAAGCCCGCCGACGGCAAGCCGGCCGCCCCGACCGCGCCCAAGGCGCCCGCGGCGCCGCACCTGGCGGTCTCGGCCAAGCCCGGCCGCCTCGTCGTCGTCGCCGACGCCGACTTCCTGCTCGACCCGTTCTCGGTCCGCCAGCGCCAGGCGGGGGGCCAGACCGTCGCCGAACCGGCCAACGACAACCTGGCCTTCGTGCTCAACTCGGTCGAGGCCCTCGTCGGCAACGACGACCTCGGCTCGCTGCGCACCAAGGGCACCGCGCTGCGCCCGTTCAAGGTCGTCGAAGACCTCAACCGCAAGGCGCAGGTCGACTACCAGGCCAAGCTCGACGAGATCGAGAAGCAGCTCGAGGCCGCCAACGCCCGCATCGCCGAACTGGGCCGCAGCCAAGGCGACCTCTCCAAGGGCCTGATCGTCACCCCCGAGATCCAGCGCGAACTCGAGAAGGCGCAGAAGCAGGCCGAGAAGTTCATGGATGACCGCCGGGAGATCCGCCGCCAAGCCACCGAGGAGGTCACCTCCCTCGGTCGCCGCCTGCAGCTCCTGAACCTGCTGGTCGGCCCGTTGCTGGCCGCCCTGGTGGGCCTGGCCTACTTCCTCCTCCGCCGCCGCTCGTCCAACTAAGCCATGCGACCGACCAAGCTCCTCCTCCTCGCCCTCGCCCTGGGCGCCGCCGCGCTCGTCTCCCGGCAGCTCCTGCGGACCGACGACGCCGCCGCCGAGACGAAGACCGCCCTGCTGCCGACCGCGGTGCTCGACGGCGCCCGCGCCCTGACGATCACGCTCAAGCCCACCGGCAAGTCCACCACGCTGGAGAAAGGCGCGGACAACGTCTGGACGGTCAAGGAGAAGCACGGCCTCCCGGCGGACCTGGAGAACCGGCTCATCCCGCTCATTCGCGCGCTGCAGAAGGCCGAGAACTTCGGCGTGCTGACGGCCAACCCCAAGCGCATCGAGAAGCTCAACCTCGACTCCGCGCTGCGCCTGACCGCCGCCGACGGCAAGGTGACCGAGCTCACCTTCGGCAAGACCACCGATGACGGGCTGGGCGCCGCGGCGAGCCTGGCCGACGGCCAGGGCGGCGCGCAGGTCGTGCGCACCAGCTTCACGGGCTTCCTCGAGGCGGACCCGGTCAACTGGTTCGACCCGATCCTCTTCACCGCCAAGGGCGAGGAGCTGCGCGCGCTGACGTTCACCTGGCCGGATGGCGCGCGGACGTTCGCCCGCGCCGAGAAGGGCAAGCCGTTCGCCGGCAAGGAAGGCCCCGTGCTGGAGGAGATGGGCAACGTGCTCATGACCCTGCGCGCCAACGACGCCGTCGCCAAGGGCGACAAGGACGCGGCCGCCGCGTTCGCCAAGCCGTGGTCGATCCAGCTGGAGCTCTTCGACGGCGCCAAGGTGACGCTGACCCTCGCGAAGACGGCCGCGACCGGCCCGAACGAGAGCCCGAAACTCTGGATGCGCGTCGCGCACTCCGACCCCAAGCACAAGGCCAACGGGATGTCGGCGAAGGCCGAGTTCATCGCGCCGCCCTGGCTCGCCGAGCAGCTGCCGGCCACGCTGGCCGACTTCCGGAAAGCCGTCGAACCGCCGCCCGCGGGACCGGCCCCCGGCGCCGGCCCGACCTTGAACATCCCCGGGCTGGGCCCCGTTTCGGCGCCGCCCGGCCTCAAATAAGCCGCCCGATCCGCAAAAGCCCTTGCCTCCCGTGGCGAGGGCTTTTTCGTGTCCCTCTCCGATGGTCCTCGCCGAAACCCAGTCCCTCCCGACCTACCTGCCGGCCCTCATCCAGATCGCCTTGGGTCTGGCGATCCCCGCAGGCATCCTCGCCGCGAGCCACCTCTTCGGCCAGCGCGCCAAGGGCAACTACATCAAGGACAAGGCCTACGAGTGCGGCCTCCCGATGGAGGGCAAGCCCCACCCCAAGTTCGCGGTGAAGTTCTACCTCACGGCGATGCTCTTCATCCTCTTCGACATCGAGGTGGTCTTCCTCGTGCCGTGGGCGCTGGTGTACCGCGAGTTCCTCGCGGCGGGCATCGCCATCACGGCGGCGACCGCCGTCTTCCTCGGCGTGCTCGTGCTCGGCCTGATCTACGAGTTCAAGCGCGGCGCGCTTGACTGGGAAAAGTAAACCGCCCGGACCGCGGTCACTCGGCCACGAAAAAGGGCGCCCGCCGGGCGCCCTTTTTCGTGCCCGGCCGCGGACCTCACGGGCCGCAGATGCCGCAGCCGCCGGGCAGTTCGCGGAAGAAGTCGTGGCCCTTGTCGTCGACGAGGATGAAGGCCGGGAAATCGACGACCTCGATCTTCCAGACGGCCTCCATGCCGAGCTCCGGGTAGTCGATGACCTCGACCTTGCGGATGTTCTCCTGCGCGAGGATCGCGGCCGGACCGCCGATCGACCCGAGGTAGAAGCCGCCGTGCGCCTGGCAGGCCTTGGTGACGGCCTCGCCGCGGTTGCCCTTGGCGATCATGACGAGCGAGCCGCCGTGCTTCTGGAAGAGCTCGACGTAGCTGTCCATGCGGCCGGCGGTGGTCGGGCCGAACGAGCCGGAGGCCATGCCGACCGGGGTCTTGGCGGGGCCGGCGTAGTAGACGGGATGGTCCTTGAGGTATTGGGGCAAACCTTCGCCCTTCTCGAGGCGTTCGCGGATCTTGGCGTGCGCGATGTCGCGGGCGACGACGAGCGTGCCGGTGAGCGCGAGGCGCGTGGTGACGGGGTGCTTCGCGAGCTCGGCGCGGATCTCCGCCATCGGGCGGTTGAGGTCGATCCGCACGACCTGGGTGGCGTCGGCGTGCTGGCGCGCCGCGGCGGGGATGAAGCGGCCGGGGTCGGTCTCGAGCTGCTCGATCCAGACGCCGTCCGCGTCGATCTTGGCCTTGGCGTTGCGGTCCGCGGAACAGGAGACGGCGAGGCCGATCGGGCACGAGGCGCCGTGGCGCGGCAGGCGCACGACGCGGACGTCGAGGGCGAACCACTTGCCGCCGAACTGCGCGCCGATGCCGAGCGTGTGCGCGACCTTCAGGAGCTCGGCCTCGAGGGCGGTGTCGCGGAAGGCGCGGCCGTGCTCGTTGCCCGTCGTCGGGAGCGCGTCGTAGTAGTGGGTCGAGGCCAGCTTGACGGCCTTCATGGTCGCCTCGGCGGAGGTGCCGCCGATGACGAAGGCGAGGTGGTACGGCGGGCAGGCGGCGGTGCCGAGCGACTGCATCTTCTCGGTCAGGAACTTGACGAGGGACTTCGGGTTGAGGACGGCCTTCGTCTCCTGGTAGAGGTAGCACTTGTTGGCGGAGCCGCCGCCCTTGGCCACGAAGAGGAATTCGAACTTCATGCCCTTGGTCGCGGCGAGGTCGATCTGCGCGGGCAGGTTCGTACCCGTGTTCTTCTCGGTGTAGAGGTCGAGCGGGGCGAGCTGCGAGTAGCGCAGGTTGTTCTGGGCGTAGGCCTGGTAGATGCCCAGCGAAAGCGCCTCGGCGTCGTCGCCGCCGGTCCAGACCTGCTGGCCCTTCTTGCCGGTCACCTGCGCGGTGCCGGTGTCCTGGCAGAACGGCAGCACGCCCTTCGCCGCGACCTCGGCGTTGCGCAGCATGGCGAGCGCGACGGCGCGGTCGTTGTCGCTGGCCTCCGGGTCGGCGAGGATCGCGGCGACCTGCTCGAGGTGCTCGGTGCGGAGGTAGAAGTTGATGTCATGCAGCGCCTGGTTGGCGAGGAGGGTCAACGCTTCCGGCGCGACCTTGAGGATCGGCTGGCCGGCGAACTCGGCGACGGAGACATGCTCCTTGGTGAGCAGTCGGTACTTCGTGGTATCCGGACCCAGCGGGAAAGGGTCCTGGTAATGGAAGGTGGAGGCCATCGACGCCACCATACGGACCACCCATGCGCCCGCAAACGGAAACAGGTCAACGCGCGGGCATCAGGGCCGGCGCGCCGAGACGCACCGCGCCGAAGGCCGATCCTTCCGGCAGGTCGACCGCGACCAAGGCCAGCCCGACCGCGCCGGCGGCGGAACGCACGACCCCCGCGACCTTGCCTTCCGGCGTCCGCAGTTCCTGGCCGACGGCGACCGGCCCCTCGACGCGACGCAGGATGCGGCGGAGCGAGCCCATCGATTGGATGCGGGCCATGACTTCCTGACCGAGGTAGCAGCCCTTGGTGTAGCTGACCCAAGCGTCGAGGCCGCATTCCTGCGGAAACTCCCCGGCGCCGCAGTCGGCCGGCACCGACGGGACCCCGGCGGCGAGGCGCGCCATTTCGAGTTCGGCCAACGTCCCCGGCGTCCCGGGCAGGGCCTGGCCGACGGGGACGAGCACGTCCCAGGCGGCGACGCCCTGGCGCCGGGTCGCGAAAACCTTGGCGCCCGCGAGGTCCGGCATCCCACCCCAGACGATTCCGCGCTCCCAGCGGGCGGTCTCATCCGTCGCGACCACGTCGTCGGCGATGACGTTGGCCGTCACGATCGCGATCAACTCGGCGGCGCGGAGATGCGGGCAGAGCAGGAGGAAGGAGCCATCGGCCTCCTTCGCGACGACCGTGTGCGCGAGCACCCGCCCCTTCCGGTTGAGCCAGAGCGCATCGGTCAGGGCGACGCCGCGGAGGTCCGCGGTGCACTGCCCCTGCAGGAAAGCCGCCGCATCCTCGCCGGTGACCCGGACGACCGCGGCGTCGACTGGGACGTGACGGCAGGACATCAGAGGATCGCCCAAAGCCGGGCGATACCCTGCAGGGCCAGGTTCGCGTAGACGGCGGCCATCACGTCGTCGAGCACGATGCCGAAACCGCCGGGCAGCTTCTCGAGCGCCTTGATGCCGAAGGGTTTCGTGATGTCGAACAGCCGGAAAAGGAGGAAGCCCAGCAGGATGAACAGGAGCGACGACTTGCCGACGTGGACATGGGGATTGAAGAGATACACCAGCGGCATGGCGGCGAACTCGTCGAGGATGACCTCGGAGGGGTCCTTCTTGCCGATGAACGCCGCGGCCACGCCGCAGATGCAGATGGCCATCAGGACCACCAGCGCATCGAAGAGGAACTCGTGCGGGCCGCCCTTGGCATGAGCCAGACGCACCACCAAAGCCCACCAGAGCAGGCCCGCCGCGGAGCCCCAGGTGCCGGGCGCCTTCAGCCGACCGAGCGGTCCGAGCGTGGCGAGCTGGACGATCACGAGGCGAGGCCCGGAAGGTGGCGCCGATGGCGGATCAGGTAGTTGAGGCCGGAGACCACGGTCAACGCGACGGACAGCCAGAAGAGCGTCATGATGATCAGCTCCCAGCGCTGATGCCAGGCGGCGGAAAGCTTCCAATGCGTCTCGTAGGCGCGCAGGCCGATGAGATGCCCGATCGCGAGGATCTGCAGGAAGGTCTTGATCTTGCCGAGGCGCTCGGCCTCGAGCACCTGGCCGGACGCCGCCGCCACGAGCCGGAGGCCGGTGATGAGGAACTCGCGGATGAGGATCAGCACCACGCCGAAGGCGGTGAGCAGGCCGGCCGCCTTGTCGGGCGCGAGGGCTTGGCCGGCATCATCCCAGCGGGTGACCGGCAGGCAACCGATGGCGGCGAGCCCGACGAGCAGGCCCAGGATGAAGATCTTGTCGACCAGCGCATCCATGAGCCGGCCGAAGTCCGTCACGGCGTCGAGTTTCCGCGCGATCCAGCCGTCGAAGATGTCCGTCAGGGCCGCCAGGATGAAGAAGGCCAACGCCGCGCTCGCCCAGACCCCGGCCCAGTAGGTCCAGATCGTGATGAGGAAGATGGCCGGCAAGCGGGCGGCCGTCAGGAGGTTGGGGAGATGCCGAAGAAGACGCATGCGGGCTTGCGGAAAGGATGTTCCCGACCGAGAGTACGCCGCAACAGGAAAACGATGTCCCGTCCCCTCCGCATCGCCGTCTACCCCGGCACCTTCGACCCGATCACGCTCG
>JBIISU010000109.1:0-4752 GCA_044340815.1 Opitutales bacterium
GACCTGATCCCGAACCTCGTCGAGACCGCCAAGGGCTACCTCGCCCACGAGAGCGGTACCCTCACCGCCGTCATCGAGGCCCGCGCCAAGGCCACGCAGGCCAACGTCCGCCTCGCCGGCAATCCGAACGACCCCGCCGCGATGCGCGACGTCCTCCAGGCCGAGTCCGGCCTCAGCGGCGCCCTCGGTCGCCTGATGGTCGTCTCCGAGAACTACCCGCAGCTCAAGGCCGACACCCAGATGCGCGCGCTCATGGAGGAACTCACCTCCACCGAGAACCGCATCGCCTTCGCCCGCCAGGCCTACAACGACTCCGTCCTCGCCTACAACAACGGTCGCGAGACCTTCCCGCAGGTGCTCGTCGCGAACACCTTCGGTTTCGTCCCCGCCGACTTCTTCAAGGTCGAGAACGAGGCCGAGCGCGCCGCCCCGTCGGTGAAGTTCTGAGACCTGCGCCGGTCACATGGGCCTTTTCGCCACCCTCAACCCCGAGCAGCTCGGACTCGTCCAGCGCGCCCGCCAGGCCTCCGAGCCCTTCGCGATCGGCGCCTGCTTCGACCAGGCCCTCGCGGCCCTGCGGCGCGATTTCTGGAACATCGTCCTCGTCCACCTGGTATTCCTGGTCGTGGCCTGGGTCGTGATCTTCACCCCGCCGCTGGTCCTCGGCCTCGCGCGCTTCAACGCCAAGTCGCTCCGTGGCGAGCCCGCCGGTTTCTCCGACCTGTTCAGCGGCCTCGATGACTTCCTCGACGCCTGGCTGCTCTTCCTGGTCGCCATCCCGCTCCTGATCGTCGGCTACGCCCTGTGCCTGCTCCCGGGTATCTACCTGGCCACCTCGTGGTCGCTGGCCTTCGGGCTCCTGGCCGAGAAGCGCGGCACTTTTTGGGAATGCCTCGAGCTCAGCCGTCAGGTCGTGACGCCCCACTGGGGCTGGGCCTTCCTGCTCCCCATCGTCGCCGGTTTCGTCTCCGGCCTGGGGGTCATCGCCTGCGGGGTCGGTGTTCTGGCTACCCTCCCGCTCGGGTCCTTGATGCTGGAAGCCGCCCATCAGCGCGTCTGCGTCCCGGCGACGGCCTGATCCAACCGGGTCCATGGCCGCCACGATGAACTTCTTCCGGGCGCAGGATGACGCCCGGTCCCGCACCACGAAGCTCGTGGTGCTGCTGGTCATCGCCATCATCGCCCTGGTCGGCGGCCTCTACGCCCTCGCGGTGGTGGGGTCGGCCAAGGTGAGCCGCAGCGGCGCGCTGGATTGGTGGCAGCCCCAGCTGTTCGCCGGGACCTCGGGCGTCGCCTTGCTGGTCATCGTCGGCGGCAGCCTGCTGCGCATGAGTGCCCTCTCCGCCGGCGGCGCCAGCATCGCGAGCGGCCTCGGCGGTCGCCAGATCCATGGCCGCGGCGCCTCGCCCGGCGAGCGGCGCCTGCTCAATGTCGTCGAGGAGATGGCCATCGCCTCCGGCCTGCCCGTCCCCGCCTGCTACGTCCTCGAGGATCCGGGCATCAACGCCTTCGCCGCCGGCAACGACCCCAAGGACGCCGTCATCGGCGTGACCCGCGGGGCGCTCGACCTCCTGACGCGCGACGAGCTGCAGGGCGTCGTGGCCCACGAGTTCAGCCACATCGGCAACGGCGACATGCGGATGAACCTCCGCCTCATCGGCGCGGTCGCCGGCCTTCTCGCGCTGACGCAGCTGGGCTACCTGCTCATCCGCCTCGCTCCCCGCGGCCGCGACGGCGCCAAGGTCGGCATCCCGATGATGGTCGCCGGCGCGGTGGTCATCGTCTTCGGCCTCGGCGGCGTCTTCTTCTCGCGGGTCATCCAGGCCTCCATCTCGCGGCAGCGCGAATACCTGGCCGACGCCTCCGCCGTGCAGTTCACCCGCAACCCCCTGGGACTCGCCGGCGCCCTCAAGAAAGTCGCGCGCGGCACCACCGCCCCGGCGGCGGCCCGGGTGCCCCGCGACCGCTACGAGGAGGAGGACGAGGACGACGGCTCTCCCAACCTCGGCTTCGCCCAGTCCGAGGCCCAGCACATGTTCTTCAGCTCGACGCCTGGCTTCTGGGACAGCCTCTTCTCGACGCACCCGCCCTTGGAGGACCGCATCCGCCGCATCGACCCGGCCTTCGATGGCCAGATTCCGGCTTTCCGTCCCGTCGCCGCCGAAACCACGGCCGAGGCGCCGGTTTCCCAGTTGAGCGGCGGGTCGGCCGCCGCGCCTGCGCCGGCCCGCCCGCCGACCAACCTGGAGATCCAGGAGGCCGTCCAATTCCAAGGCCGCCTGCCGGAGTCCTTGCGCACCGCGGTGGCCGAGCCGATCGGCGCCATGGGCTTGGCCTTTGCCTTCGTGCTTTCCTCCGACTCGGCCCAGCGCGAGCAGCAACTCACCTCGATCGTGACCCTGGCCGGCGGCGAGGTCGCCTTGGAGGCCCGCCGACTGCAGCCCGTCGTCCGCGCACTCCCGGCCGGCTTTCGGCTCCCGGCCCTCGACCTGGCCTTGCCCGCCCTGCGCGTGCTCTCGCCCACGCAGCGCACCACCTTCCGTGATGCCTTGGCGGGCTTTGGCTCGTCGACCGAGGACGGTCTGGTCGGTCTCCTTGTGCAGGGGGCCGTCCGTCGATACCTCGAACTGCCGCCACCCTTGGGGCAGGCCCAAGGCCTCACCATGCCGCAGCACTACGGCTTCGTGCTCTCGGCGGTCGTCCACGCCTCCAGCGAGTCCGCGGAAGGCCGCCAGCTCGCCTACGAACGGGCCGCGGACGCCTTGGGTGTCTCCCTCGACCCCTTACTCCCGTCCGAGGCGGTCGACCTCGCCCAGATCGACGGCTCCCTGGCCGCCCTCCTTAAACTATCGGTCGCGGAACGCCGGAATTTCGTCCGCGCCTGCGGCATCGCCGTGCTCAGCGACGGCCGGGCCGAGCCCCGCGAGGTCGAGATTCTGCGAGCCGTGGCCGACTCGCTCGGCATCAGCTTCGCCACCGGGCTCAAGGCCTGACATCTCGGAGGGTAGGGGCAGCCCCGCGTGCTGCCCTAGTTCGAGCGCCTGCGGATTTCACCTCAGCCAAAGGGGTCAGGCCGTTCACGGACTCTGCGGTTGTCAGGGAGGCACGGGTGGGCAGGCTCCGGTCCAGCCTTCTCCCCATGGCCAGCCCCCGCAGCTTCTTCGATGCCCAGGCGCAGTCCAACCGTTCGATCGGGGTCTTGGTCGCCTTGTTGCTGGTCGCGTTGGTCGTGCTGTTGGGCGGATTATACCTGATTGGGCTCGCGCTGCAGCCGGAGCCCGTGGTCGAGCGCCATCGGATGGAGTCTCGATTCAACGCCGCCGGGGAGTTCGAGACGGTCTTCATCGATCGGTTCACCGGGGAGGTCCGCACGACGACCCTGCCGAAGGCGGCGCCCGGGGCGTTGCCGCTCGTCCCCGCCCAGTCCAAGCCCCGGGTCACCGTCACCCATGTGAAGCCGGAGGCTGCGCCGGCGCCGCCCCGGCCGTTCCCTCGCTGGGATCCATTCATCTTCCTTTGGACCGCGGGTCTGGGAGCCGTCGTGATCGCCGTGACTTGCTGGCTGCGTTTCAAGGAGCTCTCCCGGGGAGGCAGCTTCCTCGCGCTCTCCTTGGGCGGGAAGGTGGTCCCGCGCGGGACGTCTGATCCCAAACTTCGCCAGTTCCTCAACGTCGTCGAGGAGATGGCCTTGGCCTCGGCGGTGCCCGTGCCCAAATGCTACGTCCTCGAGGGGGATCCGGGCATCAACGCCTTCGCGGCCGGCCGTAAGGACGACTTCGCGCTGGGCGTGACCCGCGGGGCGCTGGAGCAGCTGAGCCGCGACGAGCTGCAGGCCCTCGTGGCGCATGAGTTCAGCCTCATCGACCAGGACGACATGCGTCGCAACCTGGTCATCATCGGCGTCCTCGCCGGTCTCCTCGTCATCACGAAGCTCGGCCTCTACCTGCTCCGGCAGGCGATTCCGGCGACCTTCAGCAAGGAATTCCATCGCGCCTGGTTCTTCGTCGCGGTCGGCGCCGTCGCCATCGGCGCCGGCCTGGTGGGAGCCTATTTCGCGCGGGTCATCCAGGCCGCGGTCGCGCGCCGACGCACCCTGCGGGCTGATGCCGCCGCGCTGCAGTATACCCGCTATCCGGGGCCCTTGCTCGCCGTGCTCCGCAAGGCCGCGGCGAGCGCCTCGCTCGTCGTCGAGCGCCGTGAGCCCCGGGATCGCTTCGAGGTGGAAAGCCAGTCGGAACTGGACGCGGCCATGTATGAGCGGATGGAGTCGCAGCACCTCTTCTTCCATTCCGTGCCCAGCGACTGGGATAACGTCATCTCGACGCACCCGAAGCTCGACCAGCGCATCGCCCAGCTGGAGCGGATGGCGTGACCGGCGCGAGGTGGGGCGTCGCCCAACAAAAGGGGTCAGGCCGTTCGTGCCGGACCCTGTTAGTTTAAACGCCCGAAATGGGCATCTAAACTAACACCCTGGGTTACGAACGGCCTGACCCCTTTGCGTGGTATGGGCCTCAGTTAGCGATCAGCGACTCGCCGGTCATCTCCGCCGGCTTCGGCAGGCCCATGAGGGCCAGCAGGGTCGGGGCGACGTCGGCCAGGCGGCCGGTGGGACGGGTCTTGAGGGTCTTGCAGCCGGCGCCGTAGAGGACGACCTCGACGGGGCTGAGCGTGTGGCGCGTGTGGGCGCAGTTCTCCTCCGGCTCCCACATCTGGTCGGCGTTGCCGTGGTCGGCCGTGACGAGGGCCTTGCCG
>JBIISU010000110.1:0-4742 GCA_044340815.1 Opitutales bacterium
GACCGGCTCGGGCCCGTCCGTGCAGAAGAAACGCACGTTCATGTGCGAGGTGGGGGCGTAGGGATTCAGCGGGTGATGGACGACGGAGACGCCCATCGCGCGGAAACCGCGGCCCGCGAGTTCCGGCCGGTTGTGCGTGGCGGAAGGCGGCAGCTTGCTGCCGCGGACATCCGAGAAGGCCACCCCGCCCTTCTCCAGCACGGCGCCACCGGCGATGACGCGGGTCCGTCCCCCGCCGCCTTCGGCGCGCGTCCAGGCGTCGTTCTGGTACTTGGCCTGACCATCGACCTCCTCGAAGAGCGCGCAGATGCGATCCTGGAGACCCAGGAGGTATTCGCGGACGGCTTCGGGATTCATGACGGACCGATTCAACGCCCGCGCGGCGCCGGGTCAACGCAGGGCCACCCTGCCGAACAGGAATCCATCCGGACTAATCCCCCTTATGCGGGCAGGCTTAAGGTAGTCCTTGAAGCCCACCCCTGAAACCCCACCGTGGACGCCATGTGGCAGGCCAAATTCCTGATCCTCGCCCTTTTGCTGGGCGGCGTGGCCCTGGCCATGCCTTGGCTAGCCTACCGTCGGCTCAAGTCCCTGACGCGGAAGCACGGGGGGGCCCTGCTGGTGCGGGGGATCTCGGGAGCGCAGGCCGCCCGGGTCATCCTGCTGCGCGGCAAGATCGAACAGGTCGACGTGGATGAGACCTCGCTCGCGATCACCGACTACTACTCGGCCTTCGAGCCGGCGATCAAGCTGTCGCCCGAGACCTACCATGGGCGCACGTTGTTCGACGTGGCCCGCGCCGCCCGCCTCGCCGGCCATGCGCTCCAGCACCGCGACCGCCGCCTCGGCTCCCAGTCCTCGTGGGACTCGTTCATGATCCTATGGGGCAACGGCTGGCCGTTCCTCCTGATCGCCTTCGTCTTCATGAAGGAGGGCGCCTTGATCTTCGGCCTCTCGACCTTCTGCGGCATCGCGGCGCTCCTCGCGGCGCTCCACGCCACCAAGCACAAGAACATCGTCGACGCGGCGCGCCGCGGACGCGCCGAGCTCGAGGCGGCCCAGCTGCTCGACGGACACCCGCGCGAGGAAGTCGACGCCGCCTTCACCGCCGCCTGCCTCGAAAACCTCGCCCTCCCCTACACCCGCACCTGGTGGGGGATGTTGGTCGGACGGTAAATCAAGCTTCAGAATCAGGGCTAGGGCCAGGGTTAGGATCAGGGATAGACCTCGAGCCGCTGAATATCTCTACCCATTCTCTCCCTGTCCCTGTCCCTGTCCCTGGCCCTTCCCCCCCTACTTCACCATCTCCCCATTGACCATCCGGAGGATGCCCAGGGGATTGGCGGCGCGGAGCTCCACGGGGAGCGCGGCATCCGGGAAGTTCTGGTAGCAGACGAGGCGCGTGAAGCGGTAGATCGCGTTGGAGCCGACCGAGGTCGTGCGGCCATCCGAGAGCGAGGGGTACGGGCCGCCGTGCACGATGGCATGCGAGACCTCGACGCCGGTCGGGAAACCATTGACGACGACGCGACCGGCGAGGGTCGCGAGACGCTCGATCAGCGGGGCGTTCGCGGCGAGTTCCTCATCGGTGCCATGCACGGTGGCGGTCAGGTTGCCCTCGAGGGCGCCAAGCACCTTGTGCAGCTGGGCGGTGTCATCGCACCACACGATCAACGAGCACGGGCCGAAGAGCTCGGCCTGCAGGGACTTGTCCGACAGGAAGGTCTTGGCCGCGACGGCGAGCAAGGTGGGCAGGGCCCGACCGGGCTTACCGCTGCCCTTGCCGGGCGCGTAGGTCTGGATGCCGCCCCGACCGGAGCGGGCGGTGAGCCCCTTGACGTAGGCCTGCTGGATCGGCGGCGTCAGCATCACGCCCTCGGGCGCGGCGCGGAACTGGGCGGCGAGATGGCCGGCGAAGGCCTCGGCGGCGGCGGAACGGACCATCAGCAAGAGGCCGGGCTGCGTGCAGAACTGGCCGACCCCCAGCGTGCAGGACGCGCCGAGGCCGGTGGCGATGGCTTCGCCGCGCGCGGCGAGGGCACCCTCCAACAGGACGACCGGGTTGATGCTGCTCATCTCGGCGTAGACCGGGATCGGCACCTCGCGGGCGGCGGCGGTGTCCATGAGGGCGCGGCCGCCGGTGCGCGAGCCGGTGAAGCCGATCGCGCGGATGGCGGGATGCTTGGCGAGGAGCTGGCCGACCTCGCGGCCATCGCCCTGCAGCATCGAGAAGGTGCCCGCGGGGAGGCCCGCGGCGCGCACGGCGTCCACGATCAAACCACCCATGATGTCGGCGACGCCGGGATGGGCGTGATGCGCCATGACGACGACGGGGCAGCCCGCGGCGAAGGCGGAGGCGGTGTCGCCGCCGGCCACGGAATAGGCGAAGGGGAAATTGCTCGCGCAGAAGACGGCGACCGGCCCGAGCGCGCGGCACATCGAACGATGGTCGGGCTTCGGGAGCGGCTTGCGGTCGGGGTTGGCGGTCTCGATGCGCGCATCGACCCACTGGCCCTTCTCGACGAGGTCGGCGAAGAGGCGTAGCTGGCCCATCGTCCGGCCGATTTCACCGAGGCAACGGGCTTCGGGCAGGGAGGTCTCCGCCTGGGCGCGCGCGGCCAGCGCCGGGGTGGCGGCCTCGATGCGCACGGCGATATCGCGCAGGAAAGCGGCCTTGGCCGCGCCGGACAGGGCGGCGAGGACCGGGGCCGCCTCGGCGGCGAGATGGCCGGCCGTGGCGACATCCTCCGCCGTGGCGGAGTGGAAGAACTCGGGCAGGTGGTTCCAAGTGGTCGTATTGAACGACTGCCAGCTGTAGGCGCCGGGACGACCGCGCGCGAAGCCGAGGTACGACAGGCCGAGAAGGGGCGAGGACATCTTACTTGATCTTCGGACGGTTCTTGAGGGCCACCTGCAGGGTCTTGGACGCCAGCGCGAGGTCGGCGCCGTCGAGGGCGAGGCGCGGGCCACGGACCGAGGGATTGGAGCCGCGCACCTTGGACTGCACCCACTTGATGTGCTGGACGAACTTCGGCACGGTATCGAGGCGGAGCAAGGGCAGGAACCACTTGTAGATCTCGTCCGCGGTCTCGCGGTCGCCGATCATCGCGGCCTCATAGAGTTCGACGGACTCGACCGGGAAGGCGTTGACCAGGCCGGCGATCCAGCCGCGGGCGCCGGCGGCGACGCCCTCGAGGATGCAGTCGTCCATGCCGACGAGGATGGTCAGGCGGTCGCCGAGGAGGTGGCGGATGGCGGTGACGCGGCGGGAGTCGCCCGAGGACTCCTTCACGGCCTCGAGGTTGCGGTGCTCCGCGGCGAGCTCGGCGATCTGGGCGGGAAGGAAGTCGGTCTTATAGGCGGGCGGATTGTTGTACAGCATGCACGGCAGCTTGGTCGCGGCGATGATGGCCGAGACGTGGGCCTTCATCTCGCGCCAATCGGTGCTGTACACGTAGGGCGGCAGGACCATCAGGCCGCCGCAACCGAGGCGCTCGGACTCCTTGGCCAAGGCGACCGCCTCGGCGGTGGAGAGGGAAGCGATGCCGGGGATGATCGGCGTGCCGGGCACGGCCTTCACGCAGATGCGGATCAGCTCGACCTTTTCGTCGTAGGTCAGCGTGGCGCCTTCGCCGAGCGAACCGCAGGGGACGATGCCGATGCAGCCGGACTCGACCATCCAGCGGCACTGGCGGGCGATCTCGGCGGCGTCGAGTTTGCCGTCCTTGCGGAAAGGGGTCGTGATCGCGGGGATCACGCCTTCCCATTGGGCGCGGACTTTTTTCTTCGGGGCGGAGGTAGGCATGGTGTGTGGATAGTCGGGTGGAAAGGTTCAGGCGTGGCGATCGGGGTCGACCTCGCGGAGGGCGACGGACGTGGGTTCGCCGCAGACGAGCTGGGCGACGATCTCGCCGGTGACGGGGCCGAGGCTCAAGCCCATCATGGAGTGGCCGGTGGCGACGACGAGGTTGCGCTTGGCGCGGGTGCGGCCGAGGTAGGGCATGCCGTCGGGCGGACAGGGCCGGAGGCCGGACCAGACCGGGAGGGCCTCGAAGTCGGCTTCCTTGAACGCCGGGTAGTATTGGACGAACGCCTTGCGGATGCCGCGGACGCGCGCGGGATTCACGGACAGGTCGTTCCCCGTGATCTCCATGGTGCCGCCGACGGTGAGCGCGGAGCCCATCGGCGTGACGGCGACGCGGGCCTCCATCAGCAGCGAGCAAAACTTCGGGCGCTGGATCGGACGCTCCAGCCGCATGCTGTAGCCCTTGCCGGCCTGCATCGGGAGGCGCAGCCCCAGGGCGGCGGCGGCGGCGGGCGACCAGGCGCCGGCGGCGAGCACGAAGGTCTCGCCGGCGAACTCGCCCTGCTTGGTCAGGGCCGCGCGGAGGAGGTCGCCCTCCCCTTTCCAGCCCGTGACCTCGGCGTCGAAGACGATGCGGCCGCCGAGGCGGGTCACCTCCGCGGTCAGGACGGCGACCAACTTGCGCGGGTCGAGGTGCGCGTCCTTCGTGAAGAGCACCGCACCGGCGATGGCATAATCGACCCCCGGGTCGCGGCGACGGACCTCGTCGGCCGAGAGCACCTCGGTCGGCACGCCGATGGCGTTGGACTTCGCGGCGAACACCGCCTCGTGGTCGAGCGTCTGCTGCGTCCGGCACAAGGCGAGCAAGCCCACGTCCTCGAGGTCGAAGGCGGCGGGCAGTTCGGTGCGGTGACGCAGGAAGATCTCGCGGCTGCGC
>JBIISU010000111.1:0-4711 GCA_044340815.1 Opitutales bacterium
CTGATCCTGGCCGTCATCATCGTCGCCCTGGTCAAGGGCCCGAAGCCCGTGCTGCAGCGCATCGTCGCCGTCCTGGTCGACATCAACCTCGTCGTCGGCCTGGTGGTGGTCTTCCAGGCGGAGTCCCGCAACGTCTCCTGGTTCCACCCGATCTTCGCGCTCGGCGCGGTCGGCCTCCTGCACGCCTCCGCCAAGAGCGAGGACAAGGCCAAGGTCGTCCGCTGCTTCTCGCTGGCCCTCGTCCTCCTCGTCGCCGCCTGGTCCGTCAACGCCGCCTGGGGTCCGGAGTTCTTCAAGACCACCTGGCTGATCAAGTCGGCCCCGGCGGTCATCGCCAAGTAACGCTCGCCGCCACGGTCAGCCCACGACGGCCCGGACATCGTCCGGGCCGTTTGACTTCCCATTGACCCGTCGCTCGTTGGCGTGACACTAGCCCGGCCGATGTACCGCCTCGCCCTCAACATGCTCTTCGGGGATCGCGCCAAGCTCGCGATGCTCCTCTGCGGCCTGGCGTTCTCGGCCCTGCTGATGGCCCAGCAGAGCTCGGTCTTCTTCGGCATCATGAGCTGGACCTACACGCCGATGGTCAACATCCGCGCCCAGGTCTGGGTCAGCGACCCGATGGTCGAGCAGGTCAACGACGCCAAGCCGCTGCGCGACACCGACCTCGGCCGCGTCCGCTCCGTGGACGGCGTCGCCTGGGCCGCGCCGCTCCATACTTCCTTCGTCCAGGCGCGGATGCAGGACGGCAACTTCAAGCTGATCACGCTCGTCGGCATCGACGCCGACACCTTCGCCGGGGCGCCGGCCGTCCTCACGCAGGGGCGCATCGAGGACCTCCGCCTGCCGGACACGGTCATCGTCGACGAGTGGGGCGCCGCCCTGATGGGCCGGATGGGCGTCGGGCCCGACGGCAAGCCGCGCAGCACGCCGCTCAAGGTCGGCGACACCTTCGAGATCAACGACATCCAGGCCCGCATCGTCGGCATCTGCCGGGTGAAGCGCGCCTTCACCGGCGGACCGTTCGTCTACACGACGTACGACCGCGCCAAGGGCTACACCCTCGGCGCCCGCCGGACGCTGAGCTTCATGCTGGTCGAGCCGCAGAAGGGCGTGCCGCCGGCCGAACTTTGCGACCGCATCGAACGCGACACGGGCCTCAAGGCGTGGACGTCCGACACGGTGATCTGGAACTGGGGCGAGCGCAGCCTGGCCCGCAACACCTTCTGGTGGTTCTGGACGAACACCGGGATCCCGTTCTCCTTCGGGACCGCGGTGCTCCTCGGCCTGTTCGTCGGCATCGCGATCTCCGGCCAGACTTTCTACTCCTTCGTCCTCGAGAACCTGAAGTATTTCGCCGCCATCAAGGCGATGGGCGCGGGCATGGGCGTGATCGCGCGCATGCTCTTCGTCCAGGCGTTCACCGCCGGGCTCATCGGCTTCGGCCTCGGGGCCGGCATGGCGCAGGCCATCGGCCGCGTGATGATCGAGAAGGGCATGCCGCCGTTCGTGATGTTCCCGCAGATCCTCTGGGCGACGTTCGCCCTCGTGCTGGGCATCAGCTTCGTCTCCGCCGTCATCGGCATCATCAAGGTGTCGCGCGTCGACGCCGCCTCCGTCTTCCGCGGATGAGCCACCTCGCCCACACCGTCGCCGTCCGCGCCACCGGCGTCGACATGTTCTTCGGGACGCCGGAGAACCGCGTCGTCGCCCTCAAGCAGGCCGACTTCGAGGCCCGCCGCGGCGAGCTCATCATGCTGGTCGGTCCGTCCGGCTGCGGGAAGACCACGCTCCTCTCCGTCATCGCCGGCACGCTCACGCCCCAGGCCGGCGCGGTCGAGGTCTTCGGCCAGCGGCTCGACGGCCTCGGCCAGGAGGCGCTCACGACGTTCCGCCGGCGGAACCTCGGCTTCGTCTTCCAATCCTTCAACCTGATCCCGACGCTCACGGTCCTCGAGAACGTGATGGTGCCGCTCCTGATCCAGGGTCGTCCGTTCGGCGAGGCGCGCGAACGCGCGGTCGCCATCCTCGACAAGGTCGGGCTCAAGGGCCGCGAGGAAGGCCGCCCCAACGCGCTCTCCGGCGGGCAGCAGCAGCGCGTCGCCATCGCCCGCGCCCTCGTGCACGAGCCGCCGCTCCTGATCTGCGACGAACCGACGTCGGCCCTGGACAAGGACACGGGCGCCCAGATCATGCAGATGGTCCGCGACCTCTCCCGCTCGCCCGAGCGCTGCGTGGTCGTCGTCACGCACGACCACCGCATCTTCCGCTTCGCCGACCGCATCGCCGAGATGGAGGACGGCCGCATCAGCCGGGTGGTCGACGACCCCAAGCTCCTCGACGCCTCCCAACTCTGAGTACCCTTATGTTCAAGAAACGCTTCCTGCTCTTCGCCCTCGCCCTCGCCGGCGCCGGCGCCGCCCTGCAGCTCACCCGCGGTACGGCCACGGAGATGCCGATCAAGCCGCCGCCCTACGAGCCCGCCACCCGCGACAAGGATGGGCTGATCGCGGCCGCCGGCCTGATCGAGGCCGTCGCCGAGAACACGCTCCTCGGCTCGCCGACCTCCGGCACGATCGCCAAGGTCCACGTCCGGGTCTGGGACCAGGTGAAGGTCGGCGATCCGATCCTCACGCTCGATGACCGCGACCTCCGCGCCCAGCGCGCCGTGCAGAAGGCGGCCGTCGACGCCGCCGCCGCCACCGCCGAGCGCGCGGCGGACACCGCCCGCCGCTGGACCGGCCTCAAGGACAGCGGCGCCGTCGCGCCCGCGGACCTGCTGACCTACCAGATGGCCGCCAAGGAGGCGACGGCCCGCCTCGCGCTCGCCCAGGCGCAGCTCGACCAGACGGACGTGCTGCTCGACCGCCTCGTGCTGCGTTCGCCCATCGCCGCCACGGTCCTCCAGGTCGGCGTCCGCGCCGGCGAATTCGTCGCCGCCGGGGCGAAGGCCCCCGTCGTCCTCGGGGATATTTCCCGGCTGCAGATCCGCTGCGACGTCGACGAGCAGCTCGCCACCCGTATGCGCGAGGGACTCCCCGCGAAGGGTTTCCTGAAGGGGGAGAGTTCCCTCGCCGGCGGCCAGGACCGCTCCATCGCCCTCAAGTTCGTCCGCATCGAACCCTTCGTGATCCCGAAGACCTCGCTCACCGGCGCGAGCGTCGAGCGCGTCGACACGCGCGTGCTCCAGGTCATCTACCAGTTCGACCGCCCGACGGGCCGCGCCCTCTTCGTCGGCCAGCAGATGGACGTCTACATCGACGCTTCGCAAAATGCGCCGGGTAAATAAGACCTGCCTGTTCGCGGCGCTGGCCTTCGCCGGCTGCGCCCACGAGCCCGCCCCGCCGCCCGCCGCGCCGCCCGCCCCCGCCGCCTTCTCGCAGGCCGGCGCCGCCGCCGACGCGAAGTGGGCCGAGGCCTTCGGCGACCCCGCCTTGCTCGACCTCCTCGCCCGCGCGCGCAAGGGCAGCCCGGACCTCGCGCTCGCCCGCGCCCGCCAGCGCGAAGCCATCGCGTTGCTCCGTGCCGCCGACGCCGGTGACGAGCCCGCGCTCTCCGTCGGCGCCGGGCAGGAGGCTTCCCGGATCTCCGTCGCCAACGGCCGCTTCCCGCCCGGCATCCCGCGCCGCACCGATGTCGCGGCCGTCGCCGCCAAGGCTTCCTGGGAACTCGACGTCTGGGGCCGCGAGGCCGCGAAGTCGGAGGCCGCCGCCGCCGACGTCCGCGCCGCGAAGTTCACCGCCGCGCAGGCCGACCTCGCCTTGTCCGCCGAAGTCGCCCGGCTCTGGTTCGCCGTCCGCGGCGCCCGCGAGCAACTGGCCTACCTCGAGACCGAATTCGCCACGCGCCTCCGCGAGATGGAGCTGGTGGAGCGGACCGTCGCCGCCGGGTTGATCGACTCCGACCCGCTGGCCTCCGCGAAGCTGGCCGCGGCGCAGGCCAAGGTCGACGAAGGCCTGGGTCGCCGCCGCGTCGCCGCCGCCGAGAACGCCTTGCGCGCGCTCATCGGCGCCGCGCCGGGCGAGCCCTTGCCCGCCGGCCAGGCCCCCGCCGCGATGCCGACCTTCGGCGCCGGCGTCCCGTCGGAGCTCCTGTTGCGCCGGCCCGACCTCGCCGCCGCCGCCGCGCGCCTGGACGCCGCGGTCTCCCGCGAAGGCGCGGCCCGCGCGGATTTCTATCCCTCCGTCACGCTCAGCGGTCAGGCCGGTTGGCAGGCCGATCCGGCGTCGCGCCTCGGCCAAGGCGCCGCGGGCTTCTGGAGCCTCACGCCGGCGGTGGACCTGCCGCTCTTCGACGCCGGCCGCCGCGAGGCGAACCTCGAGGCCGCGCGCGCGCGGATCGACGGGTCCGCGGCCGAATGGACGAAGGCCGTCCTCGCCGCCTTCCGCGAAGTCGAGGACGCCCTCGCCGACCTCCGCGAACTGGCGCAGCAGGAGGAACTCACCGCCCGCGTGCTCGCGGCCGTGCGCGTCCGCCTCGCCAACGCCGAGGCGCGTCGCCGCGCCGGCCTGGCCAACGACACGGAGCTGACGCTCGCCCGCCGCGACGAGGCCTTGGCCGCGCGCACGCTCTCGATGGTCGTGTGGGAGCGCCGTCAGGTCGCGGTGCGCCTGGCCGCCGCCACCGGCGGCGGTTGGTCCGCGAAGTAGGCGCAAAGAAGAAGGGCGTCCTCGCGGACGCCCTTCGTGTTCCTGCCGGTCAAGGCGCTCAG
>JBIISU010000112.1:0-4699 GCA_044340815.1 Opitutales bacterium
TGACGACCGCCTCGATGAGCCCGGGGCCGCCGCGCGGCACGATGATGTCGACGATGCCGCGGAGCGAGCCGAGGGCCGGCACCGCCTCGCGGTCGGTGAAGGGCAGGAGCGTCACCGCCTCGGCGGGCAGGCCGGCGGCGCGGAGGCCGGCGCCGAAGGCGCGGGCGAGGGCGAGGTTGGTGCGGAGCGCCTCGCTGCCGCCGCGGAGCACGCAGCCGTTGCCGGACTTGAGGCACAGCGCGGCCGCGTCGACCGTGACGTTGGGGCGCGACTCGAAGATGATGGCGACGAGCCCGATGGGGACGCGGCGGCGGACGATGCGCAGGCCGTTCGGGCGGGTCCAATCCTCGGTGACCTCGCCGACCGGGTCGGGCAGCTTGGCCACGTCCTCGCAGGCGACGGCGATGGCCTCGAGCCGGGCGGGGTCGAGGCGCAGGCGGTCGACCATGGCCTCGGCCAGGCCCTTGGCGCGGGCCAGGGCCAGGTCCTCGGCGTTGGCCGCGAGGATCGCGGCCTCGTCGCCGCGCAGGGCGGCGGCGGCGGCGCGCAGGGCCCGGTCGCGGACCGCGGTGGGAGCGAGCGCCAGGGCGCGGGAAGCCTTCTTCGCCGCCAAGGCGAGGGCGGTCACGCGCGCGAGCAGGTCGCTCATCGCAGGGAGAAGCGGGTGCCGAGCTTCTTGCCGGCGGCGAGTTCGAGCAGCACGTTCGCCCGGCGGCCGTGGGCGATGACCGTGTCGACGCGGCCCTCGGCGGCGATCTCCGCCGCCTGCAGCTTGGTCACCATGCCGCCGACGTTGCGCTCGGAGCCGGCGCCGCCCGCGAGGCCGCGGATGGCGTCGTCGATCTTGGTCACCTTTGGGATGCGGTCGCCCGTGCCGTCGGACTTGGTCATGAGGCCGTCGACGCCCGAGAGGATCACCAGGAGGTCCGCGCCCACCAGCGCCGCGACGTGCGCGGACAGGCGGTCGTTGTCGCCCACGCGGATCTCCTCGTCGGCGATGGCGTCGTTCTCGTTGATGATCGGGACGAAGCGCCTGCGCTTCAGCAGGAGGTCGAGGGTCGCGCGGGCGTTGCGCGTGCAGGCGCGGCTGTCGAGGTCCCAGTAGGTCAGGAGCATCTGCGAGCCCAGCAGCCC
The DNA here is from genome assembly GCA_044340815.1 of Opitutales bacterium. Lineage (GTDB taxonomy): Bacteria > Verrucomicrobiota > Verrucomicrobiia > Opitutales > UBA953 > UBA953. Next base: position 1,135 of record JBIISU010000112.1, read on the forward strand.
ATGGCGGGCGAAGTGGCGGCCGTAGACCGACATCAGCTCGGGCTGACCGACGGTGGCGCAGGCCTGCAGTTCGCGGGCTTCCTTCGGGCGCTTCTCCAGCCCCATGGCGGTCATGCCGGCGGCGACGGCGCCGGAGGAGACGATGACGACCTCGATGCCGCGCTTCATGAGCCCGGCGACCTGGTCGGCGATGCGGCCGATCTGGACGCGGTCGACCTTGCCGTCCTTGCGCGTGAGGAGGCCCGAACCCAGTTTGATGACCCAGCGTTTCGACATGAGCGGAAAGGGAGAACCTAGCGGAGGGAGTCCGCCGATGTCCAGCGTCAGAGTTTGCCGTCGCGGGCCGGCGGGTTCAGCCCGACGGCCAGCCAGCCTTTCTCGGTCAGGACGCGTCCCTGCGGGGTGCGGGTCACGTACCCCTCCTGGACGAGGAACGGCTCATGGACCTCCTCGAGCGTATGGGCGTCCTCGCCGATGGCGGCGCCGATGCTGCCCAGCCCGACGGGGCCGCCCGCGTGCTTCTCGGCCATCGCCCGGAGGAAGCGGTGGTCCATGTCGTCGAGCCCGTGCCGGTCGATCTCGAGCAGCTCGAGCGCCGCGGCGACCACGGCGCGGTCCGCCTTCCCGTCGGCGCGCTCGAGCGCGTAGTCGCGGGTGAAGCGCAGCAGGTTGTTGACGATGCGGGGCGTCCCGCGGGCGCGGTGGGCGACCTCCGCGGCGCCGCCCGCGTCGAGGTCCAGGCCGAGGAGCCCGGCGTTGCGCCCGACGATGCTCAGCAGCTGCTCGCGCGTGTAGTAGTCCAGGCGCGTCTGGAGGGTGAAGCGGCTGCGCAGCGGCGCGGTGAGCAGGCCGGTGCGGGTGGTCGCGCCGACCAGCGTGAACTTCGGCAGGTCGAGGCGGACCGAGCGGGCGTTCGGCCCTTGGTCGATCATGATGTCGATGCGGAAGTCCTCCATCGCGGAGTACAGGAACTCCTCGACCGTCTTCGGGATGCGGTGGATCTCGTCGATGAAGAGCAGTTCGCCCTCCTGCAGGCTGGTGAGCAGGCCGGCGAGGTCGGAGGCCTTCTCGACCACCGGGCCCGACGTGACGCGGATGGGCCGCCCCATCTCCTCGGCGAGGATCATCGCCAAGGTGGTCTTGCCGAGGCCGGGCGGGCCATGGAGCAGGATGTGGTCGAGCGTGCGGCCTTCGCGGCGCGCCGCGCCGATCATCACGCGCAGGCGCTCCACCGTGCGCGGCTGGCCCACGAAGTCGTCGAGCCGCGGCGGGCGCAGGCCGGCGTCGAGCGCGCGGTCGGGCCGGGCCACGCCTCCCTTGCCCCCCGCGGGCGGGGTCGGTTCATCGGCGGGTCGCTGGGCTCGGGCCATGCGCCCACCGTGCGGAGTCGGCGGGCCTTGGCAACCTTCAGTCCTCGGCGAAGCCCTTGGGCAGGTCGGCGGCGGGGCGACGGACGACGTCGGCCCCGAGGGCGCGCAGGCGCTCCTCGAAGCGTTCGTAGCCGCGGTCGAGGTGGTAGAGCCGCTGCACCCAAGTCTCGCCCTTGGCGGTGAGCGCGGCGAGGATCAGGGCGGCCGAGGCGCGCAGGTCGGAAGCCATCACGGGCGCCCCGGAGAGCGGCTTACCGCCGTGGACGCTGGCGACCGCGCCTTCGACGGCGATGTCGGCCCCCATGCGCTGAAGTTCCGCGGCGTGCATGAAGCGGGCGGGGTAGACCTTCTCGGTGAAGGTGCTGCGGGCCGGGACGAGCAGCTGCAGGGCCATGAACTGCGCCTGCAGGTCGGTGGGGAAGCCGGGATGGGGCGCGGTCACGATGTCGACCGGACGCGTCGGGCGACCGTGGGCGCGGATGAAGCCCGGGCCCGTCTCGACGGACACGCCCGCTTCGCGGAGCTTGTCGAGGAAGGCCCCGAGGTGGGCGGGCTCGGCGCCCTGGACCGTGACGTCGCCGCCGGTGATGGCGCCGGCGACCAGGTAGGTGCCGACTTCGATGCGGTCGGGGATGATGGTGTGCTCGCAGCCACGGAGGGCCGCGACGCCTTCGACGACGATCGTGCCGGTGCCTTGGCCCGAGATCCGGGCGCCCATCTTCGTGAGCAAGGCGCAGAGGTCGACGACCTCGGGTTCGCGCGCCGCCGTGAGGATGCGGGTGACGCCGGGCGTGAGCGTCGCGGCCATCACGAGGTTGGCCGTGCCGAGCACGGTGCTGCCCATGGGGCCGCCCATGTCGACGTCGGTGCCGCGCGCGTCCGCGGCGTCCACGCGCACGAGGCCGCCTTCGGAGCCGACGGCGCAGCCGAGGGCCTCGAGCCCGCGCAGGTGCAGGTCGATCGGGCGGGGCCCGATGACGCAGCCGCCGGGGATCGCCATCTCGGCGCGGCGGAGGCGCCCGACGAGCGCGCCGAGCAGGCAGACGGAGGCGCGCATCTTGCGCACCAGGTCGTAGGGCGTGCGGTGGGTGAGGTGGGCGGCGCGGATCACCCAGGTGCCGGCCTCGGGCTGCGCGACTTCGGCGCCCTGGTGGCGGAGGATCTCCGCCATGAAGCGCACGTCGCTGAGGTCGGGCACGCCGCGCAGCGTGACGACCTCCTCGGTCAGGAGCGCGGCGGCGAGGATCGGCAACGCCGCGTTCTTCGCTCCCGCGGCCCGGACCGTGCCCCGCAGGACCGGTCCTCCTTGGATGTGCGCGACTTCCAGCATGTCCGGAAAAGAAGCGGGGGCGCCGGTCGGCGCCCCCGTCTGGTTCAGCCTTCGCGCGGGCCGTTGCGATCGCCGCGGGGGCCGCGGTCGCCGCCGCGTCCGCCCCGGTGACCACGGTCGCCGCCGCGTCCGCCGCGATGGCCGCGGTCGCGGCCGCCACGATGGCCACGGTCGCCGCGGTCATGGCCCTCGCCGCGGTGTTCGCCGCGGGGCGGGTGGGCGGGACGTTCCGCCGGGACGAAGACGGCCTTGTCGGGGATGCCGAACAGGGAGGCGAGCTTGCGCTTCACCGTCGCCCAGAAGCCGATGGGGGCCTGGACGGGGATCACGACGGGCTCGATCTGGATGCGCGGACGCTCCTCGCGACGCGGGCGGTCCTCGCGGCGGGGACGGTCGCCCTGCGGCGCGCCTTCCTGGCGGGGTTCACGCGGTTCGCGGCGTTCGCGCGGTTCGCGGCGCGGACGACCTTCGAAGGCGCTGCCGTCCGACGGGATGCCGGGCTGGCGGCCTTCGGGCGCCGGGGCGCCTTCGGCCTGCTCCGGACGAGGCTCGCGGGGCTCACGGCGTTCGCGGGGCTCGCGACGTTCGCGCGGTTCGCGCGGCGCCGAGGCCGACTGCTTGGCGCGGTCGCCGGAAAGCGTTTCGGTGAGTTCCGCCGGGTTCTCGACGACTCCGATGGTCGGGCGGGAGGCCTGGCCAGGGGCGGTCGGGGCGCCGCCGCGGGGCGTGCCGCGACGACCGAACTGCTTCGGGGGCAGGATCGTGCCGGGGGCGGCGGCGGGTTCGTTGGTGGCACCGATGACGGACAGGGGAGGAAGTTCCGCGTGGGCGGACTCCAGCTTGGCTTCACGGATGCTCGGGGTGG
>JBIISU010000113.1:0-4665 GCA_044340815.1 Opitutales bacterium
CCGGGGGTTCAAGCGTTCCCCAATGATTGTAAAAGGCGTGGTTTCGCGGTTTTGGCCCGGGCACGTGCGGGACGAAGTGGGACAGACCGCGGGCGGACTGTCTCGTTCGCCCGCCGACCCTTTTGCCTTTGCCAGCGGGGAAGGCCCCTTGTTTCTTCTCGGCTCACATGGCCAACACCCTGACCGACGCCGGCCCCACCCTGCGGGCCCTCCTGGCGGAGCTGCAAGGCCGCCCTGTCGCCATCCTGGGCCACATGCGCCCCGACGGCGACTGCATCGGCTCGCAGGTGGCCCTCGCCCGCCTCTGCCTGGCGGCCGGCCTCGACGCGATCTGCGTCAACCGCGACCGCGTCCCGCCGAACCTCGCCCCCTACGTGGTGGGCGTGAAGTTCCTGACCAACGCGGACTACGTCGCCGACGGCCGCGTGGCCCTCACGGTCGATTGCGCCGACGCCACCCGGGTCGGGGAGGAACTCCTGGCGAAGTTCCCCGCCGGCATCCACGCGAACATCGACCACCACGCGTCCAATCCCGATTACGCCAAGGTCAACCTCGTGGTCCGGGACGCCGCCGCGACCTGCCACGTCCTGGCCGCCGCCGCGCTCCAGGCCGGCCTCCCCATCGACGCCGCCACCGCCAAGTGCCTCCACCTCGGGATCCTCACGGACACGGGGCGCTTCTGCTACCGCAGCACCACCGCCGACGTCTTCGCGATCGTCGCCGAATTGGTGCGGCGCGGGGCCGACCCGGCCGAGGCGAACTTCCGGGTCTTCGAGCAGGAGAGCCGCGGCAAGCTCGAGTTGACCAAGCGCTTCCTGAACACGATCGCCTTCCATGAGGACGGCAAGATCTGCTCCGGCGAACTCACGCAGGCGGACTACGCCGCGACCGGCACCACGAAGGAGGACAAGGAAGGCCTGGTCGAATTCCCCCGCTCGGTCGAAGGCGTGGAGATCGCCGTGCTGATGGAGGAGGGCAAGGATGGCATCCGGGGCAGCCTCCGCGGCCGGGACCCGAAGCTCCGGCTGGACCTGTGCGCGGGCAAGCTCAACGGCGGCGGCCACGTGCTGGCGGCCGGCTTCAACATGCAGGGCTGCCGCCTGCCCCAGGACCGCGCCAAGATCCTCGGCATCGTCATCGCCCACTACCGCGAATTCTCGGCGCGATGAGCGAGGCCGGCGCCGAACCCGCGGGCGTGCTGCTCGTCGACAAGCCGCAGGGGATCACCTCCCACGACGTCGTGGATAGCGTGCGGCGGCTCTACCGCACCCGCCGCGTCGGCCACGCCGGCACGCTCGACCCGATGGCGACCGGCCTGCTCATCGTGCTGGTCGGCAAGGCCACGAAGGCCTCGGACCAGCTGATGGCCCAGGACAAGGAATACCTCGGCGAAGCGACGCTCGGGGTCGTCACCGACACCCAGGACGCCGAAGGCGAGACGCTGGAGACGAACGCGGTGCCGGAAATATCCGAGGCGCAGGTGCGCGCGGCCCTGGCCGCGATGTTGGGCGACCAGCTCCAGGTCCCGCCGATGCACTCGGCGAAGAAGGTCGGCGGGCAGAAGCTCTATGACCTCGCCCGCAAGGGCATCGAGGTCGCCCGGGAGCCCCGGGCCATCCGCCTCACGGAGTTCGAGCTGCTGTCCTGGGAGAGCCCGAAGATCAACTTCCGCGTCCGCTGCACCAAGGGCACCTACGTGCGGACGCTGGCCTTCGACCTCGGCCGCAAGCTCGGCCCGGGCGCCCACCTCTCGATGCTCCGCCGGACGCGTTCCGGCCAGCTCGACCTCACCCGCGGCCACACGTTGCCGCAGCTCGGCGCGATGGACGACGCCCAGCTCGTCGCCGCCCTCCTCCCCGTGGCCCAAGCCACCTCGGCCGCATGACGACCCCGGTGCACCTCGCCATCGGCGCCTTCGACGGCGTGCACCTCGGCCATCGGGCCGTGCTGCGGTCCGCCCGCGAGGCCGCCCGGGCCGACGGCGGCGTCGTCGGCGTGCTCACCTACGACCCGCACCCGAGCAAGGTGCTCCGTCCCGAGTCGGCCGTTCCGCTGATCTTCACGCGGGCGCAGAAGGACGAACGCCTGACCGAGGCCGGCGCGCAGCGGATCCACCACGAGAAGTTCGACCGGGCCCACGCGGGCATCGAGGCCGCCGATTTCCCGAAGTGGCTGAAGCACACCTTCCCCCACCTGAAGTCCCTGCATGTCGGCGCCAACTTCCAGTATGGACGCGGACGTTCCGGCCACGGCGAGACCCTCATCAAGCACGGCGCGGCCGAAGGCCTCGGCGTGCGCCTGGTGGCCGCGGTCCAGCTGGGCGCCGAGACGGTGAGCAGTTCGCGCATCCGCCAATGCCTGGCCGCCGGCGAACTCGACCTCGCCAACGCGATGTTGCACCGTCCCTATGAAGCGGAAGGCGCGATCATCGGGGGCCGACGCCTTGGCCGCGCCCTCGGCTTCCCGACCGTCAACGTGGCCTGGGAGCCCGAACTCAAGCCCGCCTACGGCGTCTATGCCGTCGAAGTCATCTTCCAAGGCGAGGCCCTGCCCGCCGTGGCGAACTACGGCCAGCGCCCGACGGTCGAGAGCGGACCGGTGGCGCCCCTGCTCGAAGCCCATGTCCTCCGGGGCGGGGCCCCGACCACCGGCGACGCCGTACGCGTCCGCTGGGTCCGTCGCCTGCGGGCGGAGCAGAAGTTCGCCGACCTCGCCGCCCTACAGGCGCAGATCGGCCAGGATTCGGCCGCCGCCAAGCAGGCGCTGGGTCTGCTGGGCTAGGTCAAGCCTTGGCCTTCAGCCGCGCGCGGGACCAGAAGAAGAGGATATTGTAGACGCCCATGCCATAGAGGGCGAACAGCGAGAAGCCCCCTTCGGTGCCGCCGTTGGCCTTGACGAGGAACCAGCCGACGACGGCGAGGAAGTCGGCGAAAAGCATGAGCCAGACGGCTTGGTTTGAACGGAGGAAGGCTTCCATGATCAGACAGCTTGGGCGAATTTCTTGATGATGCCGCCGAAGGCGCCGTTCGAGAAGAAAATCACGCAGCGCGGCGACCGATCCCCCTTCACCACCGCGGTGAGCTCGGCGAGGAGCGCCTCGTTCGAGGCGGGAGCGAAACCTTTCTTGCCGGCGGCGGTGATCGCCGCGGCGACGCCGGCGCTGTCGAAGCGTTCCTCCCCGAGTTTGTCGGCGCGATGCGGCGGCGCCAGGAAGACCTCATCGGCCTGCTTCAGCGCCTCGCGGAAGGCGTCCTGCATGACCTTGCGGGCGGCGGTGTTGCTGCGCGGCTCGAAGCAGGCCACCAGACGATGCCGCGGGTAGCGGGCGCGGAGGGAGGCGAGCGTCAGGTCGAGCGCGGTCGGGTGGTGGCCGAAATCCTCGATGACCGTCAGGTCCGGGCGGTCGACGAGCACCTGCTGGCGGCGCTGCACGCCTTGGAAGGCGTTGAGCGCCTCGAGCTTGAGCTTGGTCGGATCCCGGGCGTCGAGCAGGAGGCCGGCGGAAACGGCCGCCATGGCCGCGTTGCGGGCGTTGAAAAGGCCCGGCAGGGCCCACTTCACCCGCCCCCACTCCTGGCCCTTCCAGACGAGCGTGAAGGACGAACCCGTCGGCGATTCCCGGAAATCGGCGATGACCGCATCGTTGGCGGGACCGGTGCCGACGCGCACGACCGGCGCCCAGGTGACGTTCTGGACCAAACCGAGGACGTTGGCGTCATCGCCGTTGGCCACGATCGCGCCGTCGCGCGGCACGATGCGGATCACGTGGGAGAACGTCCGCAGGACGTCGTCGAGGTCGCGGAAGATGTCGGCGTGGTCGAACTCGCAGTTGTTGATCGCGAGCACGTGCGGCAGGTACTGGATGAACTTGCTGCGCTTGTCGAAGAACGCCGTGTCGTATTCGTCGCCTTCGATGACGAACGGTCCGCCCTGCTGGCCCGGATGCGAGGAGTCCGGCAGGTCGCGCGGGACGCCGCCGACGAGCCAGCCCGGTGCGGCGCCGTTGGCCCGGAGGAGCACCGCGGCCATGCACGTGGTGGTGGTCTTGCCGTGCGTCCCGGCGACGACGACGTTGCGGCGTTCGTGCAGGAGGCGGGTGCGGAGCAGCTCCGGCAGGGAAACGTAGGCTTGGGTGCGGGCTGCGAGCAGCCACTCCACCTCCGGATGGCCGCGGGAGGCGACGTTGCCGACCACGACCAGGTCGGGCTTCAGCTGGGCGAGACGTTCGGCGGACCAGCCTTCGAGGATATCGACCCCCGCCCCGCGGAGGTGGTCGGACATGGGCGGGTAGATGCCGGTGTCCGAGCCCATGACCTCATGGCCGAGCGCGCGCATCAGCAAGGCGGCATTCCCCATCGCCGTGCCACAGATGCCCATGAAATAGATCCGCATGGGGCTGGATAAAAGCCGGGAGCCCCGGGAGGGCGAGGGTGTTTCGGCGGAGCCGGGCGACAAAAGACCCCGGGGCCGCGAGGCCGCCGGGGTCGGTTGCGTGGGCTCAGGCGCGGGTTAGGCGGCCTTGCCGAGGTCCCCGAGGTCGGTGGGGTGCGGGTGGTTCCGCTTCTCCTTCTCCAACCGATGGCGGCGGCGGAGCTGGCGGTCGGCCTTGTCGACCAGGAGGTCGAGGGACTTGTACAGGTCCTCGGATTCTTCCCGGACCACGAT
>JBIISU010000114.1:0-4618 GCA_044340815.1 Opitutales bacterium
GACATGGTCGAGAACCGCTTCGTCGGCATGAAGAGCCGCGGCGTCTACGAGACCCCGGGCGGCACCATCCTGCACTTCGCCCACCGCCAGATCGAGTCCCTGACCATGGACCGAGAGGTCATGCACCTGCGCGACTCGCTCGTCCCGCGCTACGCCACCCTCGTCTACAACGGCTTCTGGTACGCGCCGGAGCGCCTCGCCCTCCAGGCCCTCATCACCGAGTCGCAGCGCAACGTCACCGGCACCGTCCGCGTGAAGCTCTACAAGGGCAACACGTACGTCGCCGGCCGCAAGAGCCCGCGTTCGCTGTACAACCCGCACATCGCCACGATGGAGGCGGACCCGACCAAGGCCTACAACCAGGACGACGCCACCGGCTTCATCCGCCTCAATGGCCTGCGTCTGCGGGTGAACTCGAAGGTCAACGGCGTCGCCAACCTCAGCAAGACCGTCCGCTGAGGACGGCCGAGCCGGCCAAGAAGAAGGGCGTCCCCGGTCTCGGGGACGCCCTTCCTGTTTGAAACTGGAGGCGCGGGTCGGAATTGAACCGACGCATGGGGCTTTTGCAGAGCCCGGCCTTACCACTTGGCTACCGCGCCTGAAGACTGACTGGTCTCCAAAATGCCCGCGGCCGAATGCCTTTCAAGGGTTTTATGCGCGGGCTTCCCTTTCGGGGCGGAACCCCCTAGAACAGCCGCATGTCCGCCACGCCGCCTTTCCGCATCGGTCTCGGTTACGACATCCACCCCCTGGTGGCGGGGCGCCCTTGCATCCTCGGGGGCGTGCGCATCCCCTCGGAGGTCGGCCCCGACGGGCATTCCGACGCGGACGTCCTGCTGCACGCCGCCGCCGATGCGGTGCTCGGCGCCGCCGGCCTGCGGGATATCGGCCACTACTTCCCGAACACGGATCCCACGCTCAAGGGCATGGATTCGGCCGTGATCCTGGCCCGCGCGGTCCAGGAGGCTGGGCAGGCGGGCTGGAAAATCGGTAACCTCGACCTGGTCCTGATCGGGGAGCGCCCCAAGGTCATGGCCCATGTCGAGGCCATGAAGGCTTCGGTGGCCAAAATCGCCGGAATCCAGCCGAATCAGGTGGGAATCAAGGCGACGACCAACGAGGGGATGGACTCGATCGGGCAGGGGAAGGCCTTGGCGGTCCAGGCCGTTTGCCTCGTTTTTGCCTCATAATCACCCTAAAAGGGGGTGCCGGGAGGGTTTCGGGCTTGTCAAAGTCGCGTAAAAGCCCAAGTGTGGCTGACCGCCTTCTCTCCCGAAGGTTCCTTATGGAAAAGACCCTCATCATCCTCAAGCCCGATTGCATGGAGCGCCGTCTCTGCGGCACCGTCCTCGCCCGTTTCGAGGCGGCCGGTTTCGAGATCCAGGCCAGCAAGATGACCCGTCTGACCTCCGCCCAGCTGCGCGAGCATTACGCCCACGTGGCCGACAAGCCTTTCTACCCCGAGATCGAGGCCTTCATGTCCTCCCGCCCCGTGATCGTGGCGGTCCTCACCGGCGACAATGTGATCGCCAAGGTGCGTGAGCTACTCGGGCCGACCAATTCCAAAGTGGCTCCGAAGGGCACCATCCGTGGCGATTACGGCACCGAGATGATGCGCAACGTCTGCCATGCCTCGGACAGCCCCGCCGCCGCGGACGCCGAGGTGCACCGTTTCTTCCGTCCGGACGAGGTCTTCGCCCCCGCGGCGAACCGAGTCTAAGGCGCGAAGCATAGCACCAAAGCAAGTCCCGCTGTTCGCGCAGCGGGGCTTGTCCTGCCTTGGGTCGCCACCGGGCCCGGCGACCCTTGAATTCCCCGTTGCCCTCCGGCGGGGGATTTGGGCAATGTCGCCCCATGCTGGACCCCAAGTTCCTCCGCGAAAACATCGAGCTCGTCCGCAAGGGCGTCGCCCGGAAGAAATTCCAGGTCGACCTCGACGCCGTGCTCGCCGCCGACGAGGCCCGCCGCCATGCGGTGGCCGAGTTCGAGGTCGCCCGGTCCGCCCAGAACGCGGCCAACAAGGAGATGGCCTCGTTGCCGAAGGGTTCCCCGGAATTCCAGGCCAAGGTCGTCGAGATGAAGGCCGCCTCCGCGCAGGTCAAGGAGCTGGAGAAGAAGGTCGCCGAGGCCGAGGAACGCATGAAGGCCGTCGCGCTCTCCGTCCCGAACATCCCGCACCCCTCCGTGCCCGAAGGCCGCACCGAGGCCGACAACCAGGTCGTCCTCGAGTGGGGCGACCACGCGAAGCTCATCTCCCCGGCCGCCAAGCCGCACTGGGACATCGCCTGGTTCGGCAAGGCGATCGACTTCGAGCGCGGCGTGAAGGTCACCGGCGCGGGCTTCCCGTTCTACGTCGGCGACATGGCCCGCCTGGTCCGGGCGCTCATCCAGTACTTCCTCGAGGAGGCCGGCGCGAGCGGCTACACCGAGGTCCACGCGCCGTTGCTCGTCAACGCCGCCAGCGCCACCGCGACGGGCCAGCTGCCCGACAAGGAAGGGCAGATGTACCACGCGCAGACCGACGACTTCTACCTGATCCCGACGGCCGAGGTGCCGGTCACGAACTTCTTCCGCGACGAGATCCTCGACGAGGCCGCGCTGCCCGTGAAGCGCGCCGGCTATACCCCGTGCTTCCGCCGCGAGGCCGGCAGCTGGGGCGCGCACGTGCGCGGGCTCAACCGCCTCCACCAGTTCGACAAGGTCGAGCTCGTGAAGTGGGTCCACCCGGACAAGTCCTTCGACGAGCTGGAGCTGCTGCGCGGCGACGCGGAGCGCCTCCTCCAGAAGCTCGAGCTCCCTTACCGCGTGCTCCTGATCTGCGCGGGCGACATCGGCTTCTCGCACAGCAAGCAGTACGACCTCGAGGTCTGGGCCGGTGGCCAGAAGCGCTGGCTCGAGGTGTCGAGCTGCTCGAACTTCACCGACTTCCAGGCCCGCCGGGCGGGCATCCGTTTCCGCCCGAAGGACGGCAAGCCGGAGTTCGTCCATACGCTCAACGGCTCCGGGCTCGGCCTGCCGCGCGTGCTCGCCGCGATCCTCGAGAACAACCTGCAGGCCGACGGCACGGTCCGCGTGCCCGCGGCCCTGCGCCGTTGGTACGGCAAGGACACGCTGTCGTTCTGAGCGCGGCTTTGGATTGGCAGCGTCGGTCCGCGGCCTAGGCTGGCCGCGTGTCCGACCTCCTGCCCAGCCCCGCCGACCTGCGCGTCGCCGCCGCGCGGCTGCCGCGGTTGCCGGCGCCGCCCACCGACCTGACGGGTCCCCTCGCGGTGGGCCTCTCGGGCGGGGCGGATTCGGTCTTCGCGCTGGCCGCGCTCTGGGCCGATGAGGCCGTGCGTCCGCGGTTGCGCGCCTGGCACTTCGACCATCGGGTACGCGGTGAAGCCTCGGCCGGGGACGCCGCGTTCTGCGCCGCCCTCTGCGCCGCGCTCGGCGTGCCGTTCACCGGCGGGGTACGCGCCGCGACGGGCCCGGCCACCGAGGCGGAACTCCGCGCGGAACGGGACGATTTCTTCCGCGCCCAGCGCGCCGCCCAGGCCGTCCGCCTCCTCGTGACCGCCCATCACGTCGACGACCAGGTCGAGACGATGTTGATGCGGCTCGCGCACGGCGCCGGCCCGGTCGGCCTCGCCGCGCCCCGCGTCCGCCAGGCATTCCGCGACGGCCACGTGCGGTGGCGGCCCTTGTTGGCCGCCGGGCTGCGCAAGGACGACCTGCGGACGGCGCTCCGCGCGGCGGGGCTCCCGTGGCGCGAGGATGCGACCAACGCGACGGACGTCGCGCAGCGCAACCGCGTCCGGGCCTGGCTCGCCGCCGGCGCGGACGCGGCGTTGGGCGCAGGGTACGCCCAGGGCTTCGCGCGCGCCGCGCGGATCCAGGACGAGTTGGCCGAGGCGCTCCTCGCGTGGGGCGCGCAGCTCGGGGCGCAGGTCGACGCCGAGGGGCGCCTGCCGGTCGGGAACCTGCGCGGCACCCCCGCGGCCCTGCGGCGCTTCCTGCTGGACGACTACCTGCGCGGCCAAGGCATCCGCGAGGCCTCCGCCGAATCGCTTGCGCCCTTGCTGGAGGCGATCGCCGCCGGCACCGCCGCCCGGGCGAGCGTCGCCGGCGAAATCCTGCGCGTCCGCGATGGTTGGTTGGTCGTCGAGCGCGCCGCGCCGGCCCTCGGCGCGGAACTCCGGCCGTTGCGGACCGGCGTCGCGTCCGGTGGCCTGGTCGTCGCGCCCGTCGACGTCGACGAAGCCCTCTGGACGAGGCTGGCCCGCGGCGAAGTCGCGCCCGAGCGCGAGGCGTACCTCCGCGCGCCCGCCGGCGACCTGCATTGGCGTGGTCGGCTCGCCGGCGATCGCTATCGACCGCTGGGGGCGCCCGGCTCGGCCAAGGTCGCGGACCTGCTCATCAACCGCAAAATCCCCGCGGGGTGGCGGGACGCGCTGCCGGTCGTCCTGGCCGGCGAGGAAATCCTCTGGGTGCCGGGCCTCCCGCCGGCCGATTCCCATCGCCTGACGGGGCCCGGGAAGGGGGCTGTCCGGTTGACATGGGACGCCTCGCGGTTAGGTTCAATCCTCCCTTCATGAGTCAAAACGACAACGATGATGACCGCGGTGGAAAGCGCGTG
>JBIISU010000006.1:0-15577 GCA_044340815.1 Opitutales bacterium
ACCTGCGGTCCCGATTTCACCCGGATGGGTTTTGTGATGCGGTAAAGCCCCGCCGGGATGTAAACCGTCCTCCCCGCACCCGCATCACAAGCGGCCTGGATGGCATCGGTGCTGTCAGGGTTGTCAGGGAAAAGTTTCGCATCCCACCTGTCGCTCGGGATGTTCTTCAAGCCATAGTCGCCCGCGTTGACGATCCGGTCTGACGATTCCGATGCGGCATCGCGGGCGTGGAGTGCGGCCAGCGGCGCGAGCAGCAGGGCGAAGAGGAGTGGTTTCACGATGCTATGACATCCGTCAGGATGGAGAGTTCCAGCCCGCTCCCTTTAAGGAGACTATTACGCTGGAAAAATGCACAGTCCGATGGCTGGCCAACAAAAAGGCCCGCCGGTGAGGGCGGGCCTTGGGGAGGCGATGGAGGGATCGCTTACTTCTTGGCGAGGTCGAAGCGGTCGAGCTCCATGACCTTGGTCCACGCGGCGACGAAGTCCTGGACGAACTTCTCCTTGGCGTCGGCGCTCGCGTAGACTTCCGCGAGGGCGCGGAGCTGCGAGTTGGAGCCGAAGACGAGGTCCACCGAGGTGGCGGTCCACTTCACCTGACCGGTCTTGCGGTCGCGGCCTTCGAAGAAGTGCTCGCAGATCTTCGCCTTCTCCCAGACCACGGACTGGTCGAGGAGGTTGACGAAGAAGTCGTTGGTGAGGGCGCCGGGCTGCTTGGTCATCACGCCGAGGCCGGGGAAGCCGACGGTGGTGTCGAGGGCACGCATGCCGCCGACGAGCACCGTCATCTCCGGCGCGGACAGCGTGAGGAGCTGGGCGCGGTCGACGAGGTTCTCGGGGGCCGGACGGTCGAGCTTGCGGCCCAGGAAGTTCCGGAAGCCGTCATGCTTGGGCTCGAGCACGGCCACGGAGGCGACGTCGGTCATCTCCTGGGTCGCGTCGGTGCGGCCGGGGTGGAAGGGCACCTTGACCGGCGTACCCGCCTTGGCGGCGGCCGCTTCGACGGCGGCGTTGCCGGCGAGGACGATCAGGTCGGCGAGGGAGACCTTCTTGCCGCCCTTGGCGGAGGCGTTGAAGGAGGCCTGCACCTTCTCGAGGGCCGCGAGGACCTTGGCGAGTTCGGCCGGGTTGTTCACTTCCCAGTCCTTCTGCGGGGCGAGGCGGATGCGGGCGCCGTTGGCGCCGCCGCGCTTGTCGCTGCCGCGGAAGGTCGAGGCGGAGGCCCAGGCGACCGAGACGAGCTGCGAGTTCGGGAGGCCCGTGGCGAGCACGGCCTGCTTCAGGCTTTCGGCGTCCTGCGCATCGATCAGCGTGTGGTCGACGGCCGGGACGGGGTCCTGCCAGAGCTGGGCCGGGGGCACGAGCGAACCAAGGCCGCGGACATAGGGGCCCATGTCGCGGTGGGTGAGCTTGTACCAGGCCTTGGCGAAGGCCACTTCGAACTCCTTCGGGTGCTCGAGCCAGCGCTTGGTGATCTTGGCGTAGGCCGGATCCATCTTCAGCGCGATGTCGGTGGTGAACATGATCGGAGCGTGGCGCTTCGACTTGTCATGCGCGTCGGGCACGGTGCCGGCGCCGGCGCCGTCCTTGGGCGTCCACTGCTGGGCGCCGGCCGGGCTCTTGGTCAGAACCCACTCGTAGTTCCAGAGGTTGCTGATGTACTGGTAGGACCAGCGGGCGGGCGTGCTCGTCCAGGCGCCTTCGAGGCCGCTGGTGATCGTGTCCGCGCCGTTGCCCTTGCCGTACTTGTTCTTCCAGCCGAGGCCCATCTGCTCGAGGGGCGCGCCTTCGGGTTCCGGGCCGACGTTGCCGACGGGCGTCGCCGCGCCGTGGGCCTTGCCGAACGAGTGGCCGCCGGCGATGAGGGCGACGGTTTCCTCGTCATTCATGGCCATGCGGGCGAAGGTCTCGCGGATGTCGCGGGCGGCGGCCAGCGGGTCGGCCTTGCCGTTCGGGCCTTCCGGGTTGACGTAGATCAGGCCCATTTGGACGGCGCCGAGGGGGTTCTCGAGCTCACGGTCGCCCTTGTAGCGCTTGTCGCCGAGCCATTCGGTCTCGGGACCCCAGTAGATGTCTTCCTGCGCCTCCCAGACGTCCACGCGGCCGCCGGCGAAGCCGAAGGTCGGGAAGCCCATGTCTTCAAGGGCGACGTTGCCGGTAAGGACCATGAGGTCCGCCCAGGAGATCTTGCGGCCGTACTTCTGCTTGATCGGCCAGAGCAGGCGACGGGCCTTGTCGAGGTTGGCGTTGTCCGGCCAGCTGTTCAGCGGGGCGAAGCGGAGGGTGCCATAACCGGCGCCGCCGCGACCGTCGGTGGTGCGGTAGGTGCCGGCGGAGTGCCAGGCCATGCGGATGAAGAAGGGGCCGTAGTGACCGTAGTCGGCCGGCCACCATTCCTGGGAGTCGGTCATCAGGGCCTTGAGGTCTTTGCGGAGCGCCTCGAGGTCGAGCTTCTTGAACTCCTCGGCGTAATCGAAGGCCGGGCCCATCGGGTTACCCCGCTGGTTGTTCTGGTGGAGGATGCTCAGATTGAGCTGATTCGGCCACCAGTCACGGTTACCCATCGCCGCGGCGGCGGTGTGACGGTTGGCGGGGGCGGGGTTGCCCATCACGGGGCATTTGGAGATATCGGACATGTCGGGTTTAGGGTTGGGAGTGGAAGGGGTGGCTTGGCCCAGCAGATGGCCGGGCGTGAACGTAAGCGTCAGGGCGGCGAGCGCCAGCAGCTTCATGGTCGGGTAGTGTTTGGGCATGTTGGGAGGGGAAGGTTTCAGGGCGCGCGGCGGCGCTGGCAGGCGGGGCAGGTGCCCCAGTAGATCACCTCGGCCTCGTCGATGCGGAAGCCATGGTGGTCGTGCGCATGCAGGCACGGGGCCTCGCCGACGGCGCAATTGACGTCCTCGGTCTTGCCGCAGTCGCGGCAGACGAGGTGGTGATGGTTGTCGCCGACGCGGTCTTCGTAGCGGGCGGGCGAGTCGGCGGGCTGGATGCGACGGATGATGCCCTTGTCCGTCAGGACGTTGAGCACGTTGTAGACGGATTGGCGGGAGATGGTCCCGATCTCCCGGCGGACGGATTCGGCGAGGTCGTCGGCCGTCGCGTGGGGATGGTGGGAGACCGCCCGCAGCACCGCCAGACGCTGCGCCGTCACGGGCAGGTCATGCTGTCGCAGGGTGGTTTCCGGGTCGGTCACGACCCCCACCAAGATGGAGTTTTGGACTTTGTCAAAATAGACTACGCTTTTTCGGGAAGGGGTGGGTTTGACCCGCCGGGAGCCCGAAAAAGGCCCTAAAACCTTATTTCTTCTTGGGGGCGGCCGTCCACTCGACGGGCAAGTTGGCCTCCTTAAGGAGGTCGCGGACCGGCGCGTAGGGCACCGACTGGATATCGACGCCTTCCCGGATGGCGATGCCCGCCGCCATCGCGGCGGCTTGGCCGAGCTGCATGAACACCGGTTCCATCCGGATCGAGCCGTGGGCGGCGTGCGTGGCCGAGAGGCAGACGGGGACGAGGAGGTTGGTGCACTCTTCCTTCTTCGGTACCAGGCTGCGGTAGGAGACGCCGTAGGGACGCGGCGGGACGTTCCAGATCACGCCGTCGCGTTCGAGGAAACCGCGCGCCGTCACGAAGTAGCGCACCGCATGGGAGTCGAGGCCGAAGCTGGCGAGCGCCACCGGGTCGGCCGGCGAACGCTTCCCCTTGCAGTCGAGCTCGGTCATCACGTAGGCGCCCTGGAGCCGGCGCGCCTCGCGGATGTAGATCATCGGCGAGAACCCTCCGCGGTCGGCGAACTCGTCCTTGCACAGGCCGTAGCGCGCGGCCACGTCGCGGACCGCGGCGGGCACCCGCGGGTGGTTGCCCAGCGTCCAGAGGTGTCCGCGGATGTAGAGCTCGTGCGCGCGCTCGATCTCGAGGCGGCGCGCGTAGCTGGCTTCGGGGTACTCCCAGTTGGCCCCGACGTAATCGGTGCCGACCGCGTGCATCGAGTTCCAGTCGGCCTTCCCGTTCGGCAGCTTGTGGATGAGCGCGGGGAGGCGGTGGTCGCCCGCCTCGAGGTTGCGCAACAGCATCTCGTGGTCGAGTTCGCGGTAGCCCGCGGGCTGCTCGAAGGGGACACGGTTGGCCGGGTCCGTCGTGACGCAGAGCCGGTAGTTGTAGGCTTGGATGCGGCGGTCGCCCTCGCCCTTGACGGGGTTCTCGGCGAACACGAACGGCAGCAGGCCGCTCGCCGGGTCGCCGGGCTTCACGTAGGGGTCGACGTCCTTGATGAAGTGGTCCTTGTCCCCTTGGGTGTAGTGCCGGCGCGGTTTGTCGTCGCCCCGCTGCATGCCGTTGAGGGTCTCGCCATGGAGCGCGTTGGGTTCGCGGCCGACCGCATAGGAGACCCCGGCCGCCGCCATCAGGTCGCCCACATAGCTCGCGTCGATGAAGACCTTGGCCGAGTACAGCTTGCCCGAGAGGGTGCGGATGGCCACGATCCGGGTCCCGTCCTTGGTCACGCCGCCGGGGCCGCGGTCCAGCTGTTCGCCCATGGCGACCTCGAGGCCGCTGTCCTTGACCAGCCCGTCGACGGCCGCCTGGGCCACGTGCGGCTCGAAGTAGTCCACGTAGGTCTTGCCGTAGTGCCGGCCGATGCGGCCGTAGATCTCGCGCGCCACGCCGCCGACCGCCTCGCGGTGGAAGATGTCGCTGGCGGACAGGCCGCTGCAGGTCATGCCGCCGAGGAAGCGCGTCGAGTTTACCAGCACGACCTTGGAGCCTTGGCGCTGGGCCTGCACCGCGGCGGCGACGGCCGCGGAGGAGTCCCCGTAGACTACGATGTCATAGGCGGGTTCGGCGGCCCCGAGGGCGAGGGCGCCGGCGAGCAGGAGGGTGGGACGGAGCATGGGATTAGGCGAGGATGGGTCGGAGCACGTGGCCGTGGACGTCGGTCAGGCGGCGTTCGGCGCCGTTGTTGTAGAAGGTCAGGCGTTCGTGGTCGAGCCCGAGCAGGTGCAGCATCGTGGCGTGCAGGTCGTAGACGGTGGTGATGTCCCGCACGGCCATGTGCCCGAATTCGTCCGTGGCGCCGTGGCTATGGCCGCGTTTCACCCCCGCGCCGGCGAGCCAGACGGTGAAGCCCTTCGGGTTGTGGTCGCGCCCATTGGCGCCCTTCTGGAAGGTCGGCATGCGGCCGAACTCCGTCACGAAGGCCACCAGCGTGTCCTTGAGGAGGCCGCGGCCCTTCAGGTCCTTGAGCAGCGCGGCCGCCGGCTGGTCGAGGATCGGGGCGTGCACCGCGTACTGGTCGACGATGCGCTTGTGGCCGTCCCAGTTGCCGACGCCCTCGCCCATGGCGTAGGAGCCGTTGAACAGCTGCACGAAGCGCACGCCCTTCTCGAGCAGGCGCCGCGCGAGGAGGCAGTTCCGGGCGAAGCCCGCCTTGTTGGCGTTGGGGTCGTCGGCGCCGTAGAGCGCGCGCGTCGCGGGCGACTCGCCGGAGAGGTCGGACAGCGCGGCCGCGTCGAGCTGCATGCGGGCCGCCAATTCGTAGGAGGAGATGCGCGCGGAGAGGTCGGCGTCGCCCGGGTGGGCCTCCAGGTGGCGGTCGTTCAGCCGGCGCAGGTACTCGCGCGTGGCGCGGTCCGTCTCCGCGGAGATCTCGGCGGGCCGGGCTAGGTTCGGGATGGCGCGCTGCGCGCTGAACGGGGTGCCCTGGAAGGAGGCGGGCAGGAAGGCGCTGTTCCAGTGGCGCGGCCCGTTCTGGGGGACGCCGCGCGGGTCGGGGATGGCGACGAACGCCGGCAGGTTCTGGTTCTCGCTGCCCAGCGCGTAAGTGACCCAGGCGCCCATGCTCGGGAAACCGTCGAGCGTGAAGCCGGTGCCCATCTGGCTTTCGGCCGGCCCGTGCGTGTTCGACTTCGCCGTCATCGAGTGGATGAAGCACATCTCGTCGGCCAGTTCGGCGAGGTTGGGCAGCAGGTCGCTGACCATCTTGCCCGACTGCCCGCGTGGCCGGAACTCCGCGATGGGGCGGACGAGGTTCCCGTTGGCGCCCTGGAAGGTGACGAGGCCCGCACCGCCGGGCAGGGGCGTGTCATGCCGTTTGATGAGCTCCGGCTTGTAGTCGAACGTGTCGACGTGGCTGAGCGCGCCGGAGCAGAAGATCACCAGCACGCGCTTGGCCTTGGGTTCGAAATGAGGCGGGCGCGGGGCGTAGGGGTGGGCGGGGTCGATGGCGGGCCGGAAGGGCTCGGCGGCCAGCAGGCGGTCCTGCGCGAGCAGGTGGGCCAGGCCGATGCTGCTGAGGCCGGTGAGCGTCCGGCCGAGGAACCCGCGTCGGTTGAGGAGGTGGTTCATGTCAGTCGAGCCGAAGGAATTCGTTGGCGTTGTAGAGCGCCCGCCCGAAGGCCGGCAGCCCGTGGGCGGCGATGAACCGCGTGGCCTCGGCGCTTTCCGCCGCGGTGGGCGGCCGCTGGAAGAGCAGGCGGAAGGCCAGGTCCACCTGGGCGGCGGGATCGGCGCCGGCCTCCCGGCGGAGGCGCTCCGCGAGCGCGTCGGCCAACTGGAGCGAGAAGCGGCCGTTCAGCAGGTTCAGCGACTGCAGGGGTGTGATCGAGGCCGTGCGGCGCGGCTGCGGCTGGCCGGCGTCGGGGCAGTCGAAGGCGCCGAAGAAATCATCGAGCATCGCCCGCGGCTTGGCCTGGTAGACCATGCGGCGGAAGTCGCCGGCGCCGAACTCCTCCTTCGTCACGTAGACCTTCACGTAGTTGTTCATCGGCTTGAACAGGTCGAAGCCCGGACCGCCCATCGCGAGGTCGAGCTTGCCGGCCGTCGCCAACAGGGCGTCGCGCAGCGTCTCCGCCTCGAGGCGGCGGGGCGGGTAGCGCCACAGCAGCCGGGCCGAAGCATCCACCGCCGCCGCCCGTCCGTCCGCGGCGGAAGCCTGGCGGAAGGTCCGCGACGTCAGGATCAGCCGGTGGACGTGCTTCAGCGACCAGCCGTGCTCCACCAGTTCCGCGGCGAGGAAGTCGAGCAGCTCCGGGTGGCTCGGGCGCGAACCATTGAGGCCGAAGTCGCTCGGCGTGTCGACGAGGCCTTGGCCGAAGTGGTGTTGCCAGAGCCGGTTGACGATGACGCGCGCGGTGAGCGGGTTGTCCGGGGATGCGATCCAGCGCGCCAGCGCGAGGCGCCGTTCCGCTTCCGGGGTGTCGGCGGGCAGGGCGAGCGGGGCGCCGATGAGGGACAGCGTGCCCGGCGAGACCGCCTCGCGCGGCTGGGTCGGGTCGCCGCGGTGCTTGCGGAGCGTCGGGCCCGGCTGCTCGAAGCGTCCGACGTAACCGCGCGGACGGGCCGACAGCTGGGCGAGCTCCGCCTGCAGGGTCGCGCGGCGACGGGCCAAGGTCTTGATCTCGTCGGCCTCGCCGGGAGGGACGTCGCCCAAGGTCGGCAGGCTCGGGACGCGTTCGCGGAAAGCCGCCGGCAGGCGGTCGTCGGAGCCCGCGACCGGACGCCAGGCGCGCCCGTCGTCGGAGACCTCGATGCGGTAGCCCACCGCGAGCCGGTCCTTGAAGCGCTGGTCGCGCGGGTCGCGATTGCGGCTCCAGACCACGCGGTTCACCCGGGTCGGTTGGGGGAATTCCAACTGGGCCCAGCCGCCGCCTTTCTCGGACGAAATCCAGCTGCTCGCGTTGCCGTACTTCCCGTCGTTCAGGAAACGCGTCTGGTGGATGCTGCCGCCGTTGGCGTAGAGGCCGGAGACGGCGACCTGCGCCCCGCGCGCGACGTTCCGGCCCGCGACGTCGAAGACCTCGAGTTCGTCGAGGCAGGGTTCCGGCGAGGAGGCCGTCACCGTGAAGCGGAGGAACTTCGCCTCCACCGGCGCGAAGTCATCGGTATTGGCGAGGTGGGTGACCGGGGCGCGGAGGTGCGGCACCGGCCGCTCCCCGCGGTCGAGGGCCTCCTCGCAGACCAGCACGTCGGCCGAGGTCGGCCCGCCTTGGTCGCCGGCGCGGAGGACGATCACGCTGCGTGGATTGAGGCGATGGACGCCGACGGACTTGAGCCCGCTCCAGCGGCGTTGGTTCGGCACGGCCGGGGCGCCGTCGGCGAAGCGGCGTTGGTCGACCGACGCCAGCTCCGTCTGGTCGCCCTTCGTTCGCAGGTCGCCGTCGAGGTCGAGCACGTAGCGCGCATCGGGGGCGTGCGTGGTCCAGGCGCCCCAGGAGAGCCACAGGCGCGTCTCGCCGTCGCAGCCGGGCTTCCAGAGGAAGAAATCCTCGCCGGGCCGGTCGGCTTTCCACCACCGGTAGTTTTCGCCGAGGTTGGGGAGCCGGTGGACGTCGCCGGGGTCCTGCGCCAAGCCCGGCGCCGTGCCCTTGTCGTAGGCGATCGGGTTGCCGTTGTCGGGGAGCTCCACCTGCTGGGTGAGGCGCGGATCGGCGTCATCGACGACGACGAGGCGGCCGAGGTAGGCCTTGGGTTGGAAGGCGCGCAGGCGCGCCTCCAGCGGCGCCAACTCCTCCCGGTGGGCCGCCGCCTTCCGCTGGTTGGCCGCCGACTCGCCCTCCCGGAGGTCGCGTTCGCCGTGCAGGACGCCCTGCAGCATGCCCATGAAGCCGTAGTAATCGGTCATCGGCACCGGATCGAACTTATGGTCGTGGCAACGCGCGCAGGCCAGCGTCGTGCCCAGGAACGCGGAGGCCGTCGTCCCGATCATGTCGTGGAGCTCGTCCGCCCGCTGGTTCGCGGTCAGCACCGGGTCCGGCGATTTCACCCGGTCCCAAGGGCCGCCGACGAGGAAGCCCGTGGCCGCATCCGCGCCGAGCTGGTCGCCCGCCAACTGCTCGCGGATGAAGCGGTCGTAGGGCAGGTCGGCGTTGAACGCCCGGATCACGTAGTCGCGGTAGGGCCAGGCGTTCGGGCGGGCGAGGTTGGTCTCGAAACCGTCGGACTCCGCGAAGCGGGCGACATCGAGCCAGTGGCGCGCCCACTTCTCGCCGAAGCGCGGCGACGCCAGCAGGTGTTCGACCATCGCGGCGTAGGCTTGGTCGGACGGGTCGGCGACGAAGGCCGCGACCTCGGCCGGCGTCGGCGGCAGCCCGATGACGTCGAAATAGGTCCGGCGGATGAGCGTGCGCGCGTCGGCCGGCGCGGACCGCCGCAGGCCCTTGGCCCGCAGGCCGGCGTCGATGAAGTCGTCGATGCCCGCGCCGGCCGCCGGCCGCCGCAGCGGTTGGTAGGCCCAGTGGTCGCGGCGCGGGTCGCGGACGGCCGCGCGGTCGGCGGCGTTCTCCGGCCACCCGGCGCCTTCGGCGATCCACTGGCGCACTTTCGCCACCTGGGCCGGGGTGAGCGGCTCGCCCTTCGGCGGCATGCGCTTATCCGGGTCCGCGCTGGTGATGCGTTCGATGAGCAGCGACTTCGCGGGGTCGCCGCCGACGAAGGCCGGCCCGGATTCGCCGCCCTTGAGGGCGAGCGGCTTGGCGTCGAGCCGAAGGTCGGCCTTCGCCTTCTTCGGTCCGTGGCATTCGACGCAACGTTCCTGCAGCAGGGGGCGGATCTCCGCGTCGAAGTCGACGCCGCCCCGCGCGGCGGCGAGCCACAGGCAGCAGAGGAGGATGGCGGGGCGGGCCATGGGGTGACCGCATTAAAGGTGGTTCGACGGCCATTCCAAGCCACTTGTCCGGGCCTTCAGGGCGCGCTACGTCCGCTGGCCTTGCTCTGGTCCAGCAGGGCCTTGAGTTCCCGGGCGATTTCCGGGCGTTCGAGGGCGAGGTTGCGCCGTTCGCCGGGGTCGTTCCGCAGGTCGTACAGCTGTCCCGGCGCCGTCGGCGCGATATCCGGCAAGGCGAACGCGGCCAGTTCGCCTTGATCGTAGTTGTTCCCGCCAGACCCCCGGTGGTCCAGGTATTTCCAGTCCCCGCGGCGGATCGCCAGGTCGGACTTGATGGTCTGGTGCAGCGTGAAGGTGCGCCGCGGGCGCCCATCGTCGGCGCCGGTGAGCGCGGGGAGGAAACTGAAGCTATCCTCGCCGGCGTCGCGCGGGAGCTTGGCTCCGGTCAGGGCGGCGCAGGTCGCCAGCAGGTCGGTCAGGCAGACCGTCTGGTCGTTGACGCCCGGCACGGTGCGCGCGGGCCAGCGGACGATGAGCGGGACCCGGTGGCCGCCCTCCCAATCGTCGCGCTTCATCCCGCGCCAAGGACGCGCCGGGTCGTGGCCATGGTCCGCGCGCATGCGCACGACCGCGGTCGTCTCGGGCCCGTTGTCGCTGCTGAACACGATCAAGGTGTTGTCGGCCACCCCCAGCCGCTCGAGCGTCGCGACCAGTTCGCCGACCACGAAGTCCAGTTCGGCGATGAAGTCCCCGTGCGGCCCGGCGGACGTCGCGCCCCGGAAGCGCGCCGCGGCGAAGGAAGGCAGGTGCGCGGCCTGCGTCGCGTGGTACAGGAAGAAAGGTTGGTCGGGCGCCCGCTTCACCTGGGCGGTCAGCCAAGCCTGGCTCTTCGCGAGGAAGACCAGGTCGACCTGGTCGTGCTCGAAACCGGGGGCGATCAGGCCGCGGCGGCAGTCGTTCGCGTAAGGATGCTTGGGAAGTTTCGAGGCGTCGAGCAAGGTCGTCGGCGGGGCCGGCACGCGGTCGTTCTCGATGTAGGCGTAGAGCCAGTCCGTGGTCGGGCAACAGGCGGTGCCGAAGAAATAATCGAAGCCGCGGTGGATCGGTCCGTCGGTGAGCGGTTTCGAGAAATCGACCCGACGGATCCGCGCCAGTTCCCGCTCGGGTCCCGTGAGGTCGGCGGGCGGCTTGGTCTCGTAGGCCGGCGTCCCTTCCGCGGTCTGGAAGGTGAGGCCGACGTGCCATTTGCCGACGCACGCCGTCGCATACCCTTGGTCGCGGAGCATGCCCGGCAAGGTGAGTCGACCCGCTTCGATCAGGCTCGGGCCGCCGACCCCGGTGAAGACCCCGCCTCGGTAGCCCGTGCGGAAGGCCATGCGGCCCGTCAGCAGGCTGTACCGCGACGGTGTGCAGACGGTCGCGGGCGCGTGCGCGTCGGTGAAGCGCACGCCCGCCTTCGCCAGCCGGTCGAGGTTGGGCGTCGGGACCTTCGACTGCGGGTTGTAGCACCCGACGTCGCCGTAGCCGAGGTCGTCGGCCAGGATGACGACGATGTTGGGACGCCGGGGGTCGCCCGCCGCCGCGAGGGTGGCCGCGAGCAGGCCGAGCGCCGCGAGGGCCTTCCCGAGCCGGCTCATTTGACCACGAGCCAGATGTTCCGGTAGTAGACCGGGTTGCCGTGCTCCTGCAGCTGGATCGGACCGGGCGTGTCGGTGATGGTCTTGATGCCGCTGCTCGTGGTGGTGCGGGGCAGGGCGACGTCGTCCTGGATGAGCACGCCGTTGTGGCGGACGGTGATCCGCGCCGGGGCGGTGCGCTTGCCTTCCGCGTCGAACCGCGCCGCGGTGAAGTCGACGTCGTAGGTCTGCCACTGCAGGGGCGGGAAGCACAGGTTCACCTTCGGGGCCGAGATGGTGTAGATGCCCCCGCACTCGTTGTTCTCGCCCTTGAGGCCGAAGCTATCGAGGACCTGGACCTCGTAGCGGTCCTGATGGTACACGCCGCTGTTGGCCCGGCCCTGGCCGCGGGCGAAGGGTTTGAAGGGGAGGAAGAATTCCAGGTGCAGGGTGTAGTCGCGGAAAGCCTCCTTGGAGGTCGTGCCGCAGCGCAGGAAGCCGCGTTCGTCGACCTTGCCGTCCTTCCACGCGTCGGCGTTCTTGCCGTCGAAGAGGATCTTGGCGCCGGCGGGCGGCGGAGCGCCTTCGGTCGGGCTGTGGCGGACGAGGCGACGGAGGGCGAGCGGCTCGGCGCCCGGGCGCGTCACGGTGAGCACGCCTTCCGCCAGCGTGGCGCGCGCTTCGCCGGACTTGGGGGCGAAGGCGACCTTCGCGCCGTCGGCCTTGCCGTCCATCTGGGCGCGGGGCGAGCCGTCCCAGCCGGCGCCGGGCAGGCCGCCCGCGAAGAGCACGAGCCGGTATTGGTCGCCGCCGAGCGCGATGATGTTCGCGCCGTGGCCGGTGGCCGCGAATTCGCCCTGCAGGAGGAAGGCCGGACCGGCGGCCTCGGCGGTGAGGAAGACGGTGGGCTCGGCCGGCTTGGCCTTGGGGGCGTCGGCGGCGAGGAGCGCGCCGCAGGCGGCGAGCAGCAGGAGTCGGCTGGGGTGCAGGGGCATGCCTCGGGGATAGCCGATCCTGTCCGGCGTTCCACCCCAAACTGGCTCAGCCGACGATCAACCAGACGGCCGCGAAGCCCGTGAGCCAGGCCAGGATCCCCTCGAAGGCGTCCTGCTGGATGCGCTTGAGGATCTGCCAGCCGAGGAAGACGCCGAGCAGGACGCCCGGCAGCAGCACGAGGTTCGTCAGCAGCGACGGCCCGGTGATGATGCCGGCGCTCTGGCTGAACGGCAGCTTGAAGAGGTTGATGAAGAGGAAGAACCGGCAGAACACGCCGAGGTGTTCCTTCTTCTCGAGCCGCTGCGAGAGCAGGAAGACCGTCATCACCGGCCCGGCCGCATTGGCCAGCATCGTGACCGTCCCGGAGAGGAAGCCCATGCCCCAGGAGAACGTCCGGTGGCGGGTGAGCTCCAGGAGTTCGGCGCGCTTGCGTCGGAGCACGAGGTTGAAGCCGAGCAGCGCGAGGATGGTCCAGCCGATCGTCACCCGGGCCATGTTGTTGTCGATGCGGTCCAACAGCCACCAACCCAGGACCACTCCGGCGATGGCGGGCGGCACCATCGGGAGGATCTGCCGCCAGCTGCCGCCCTTACGGTTGATCAGGAACCCGAGGAAGTCCGCCACGATCAACAAGGGCAGCACCAGGCCCACGGAGGGCTTCGCCCCGAAGATCTTGGCCATGAGCACGACGTTGAGCGTGGCCGTCCCCGCCAATCCGGCCTTGGACAGGCCGATGCAGGCCGCGCCGAACAGCGCCAGCAGCAGGATCCACCCATCGGCGGGCAGCAGGGTATGGCCGGCGAGCCAGTCCACGGCTCAGCGCGCGGAATCCGTGTCGAAGACCAGGACCTCGAAAGGCTGCAGCGTCACGATGACCTTGGTGCCGGCGGCGAGCTTGAGCTCGCGCAAGCGCTGGTCGGCGTAAGGAGAGCGGAGGTCGAACGCCGGCGTCGCGGTGCGCGTGGCCCGGGGCAGGTCGAAGACCTCGTCCGCGTCCAGTTCGATGGTGCGCGGCTGGTCGTCCGGATTGCGCAGCATCAGCGTCGCCTGGCGCGGGTTCCAGGCCGCGTAGCCGTAGGGTTCGAGCTTCAGCGGGTCGCCGCCGACCCAGTGGGCGTCGCGCAGCACGTCGGCGTGGGCATGCGCCCACTTCGCGGAGGCCGCCACGTGGTCCCAGGCCGTCGCCGTCATCATCGACGGGGTGAGGTAGAGTTCCTGCAGGGAGGCGCCGTTGGCGAAGTAGGAGCGCACCTCGTTCTTCAGGTCGTTGCCGGCCTTGCCGACCTTGTCGCCCTGGAAGGCGCGGCCATGGACGACCCCGTGGTGCATCGCCGAGTTGAGCGGGTAGAGCGGGGCGGCCTGCACGAACATCTTGTGGCAGTAGCCGTCGCGGAACGTCAGCCACTTCTCGCGGTCGTCGCCCTTGCCCGTCCAGCCGACGTCGGCGCTGTGCATGCGCCAGGTCGAGTCGACGTGGTTGAGCCAGAAGGGCGAGGGCCAGGTGCCCACCGTCACGTTGATGAAGACCGCGGGGTTGTCGCGGCGCAGCTGGCGGGCGACATCGAGCAGGGCCATGAAGTGCGGGCTGACGCCGTCGCCGGCGCGGTCCCACTTGAAGGAGTTGACGCCTCCGGTGCGCATCAGCTCGCGGCAACGGTCGACGAACCATTGCCGGTACTTGGGATAGGAGAGGTCGAGCCTCGCGTCCGGCGGGATGAGCCCCATCTTCTGGGCATGTGCGGTGCGTTCCTTGTCGCCGCCGTAGCCGCCGAGGGGCGAGATCCAGATGCCCAGGTTGGCGCCGAAGGCCGCCATCTTGTCCTTGGTCGCGGGGAAGCCACCGGGGAACTTGCGCGGGTGCTCGACCCAGAGGCCCTTGGCCGGCTGGTCCCAGCCATCGTCGACCAGGTAGGAGAGCACGGGCACCCCGCGCTTCTTCACGAGCTCCGCGTCGAAGGCCTGGACCACCTCGAGCATCTTCGGCTCGTCGACGCCGAAGCCGAGGTCGTACCAGCAATTGTAATGCAGGAAGGGGCTGCTCGGGCGGGCCCGCTCGCGCTCGACGTAGCGCAGGAAGGAGCGGCGGACCTGGCCGGTGGGGGCGAGTCCGGTGACGGCGCCGAAGTCGTAGGACTGTTCGGCCGAGAGCGTCAGCGAGCAGCCGAAGGCGGTGCGGGCGCCCGCGGCGGCGACGAGGTTGGCCGAACCGGGCATCTCGACCCCGGCGAAGAAGCCGGCGCCGGCGAGCGGGCTGCCCGGCGACGAGCCTACCTGCTTGAGGCCCGGCAGGCGGACGTCGGTGAACTCGACGCCGTGGAGCGCGAAGGGCTGGTCCGCGGCGGACAGCAGGATCGTCTGGCGGAAGTAGTGGGAGCCGTCGCGCAGCTCGGCCCGCCAGCGGGCCTTGACCCCGCGGGTCGAGGTGAGGTCGGCCTCGAGGGCCTGTCCGTCCTTGAGCGGTACCCGGCGCACGTCGCCGACGACGCCGAAGGCCGAGGCGGGCAGGTCGCCGGCCGGGAACGGCGTGAACTTGGGCGAGGTCATCCGTTCGCCCGCCGCCGTCGTCACGTTGAACGTGCCGCGCTTATCCCGCACGCCGACGAGCAGGAAGCGCTGGCCGTCCTCCCAGATGAGCGCGATCGCCGGGGACCAGGAGAGGGCGGTATCGGTGCCGCGGTCGATGCGGGCCGTCAGGGACGGGGTCCCCGCGGGCCAGGCGAATTCGTTCGTGGTCGCCCGGTTGGCGGCGCTGCGGAAGGTGAAGCCCGTTTGCCCCGCGGGCGCCGGGTTGATCTCGAGGATCCCGCCGGCGCCGACTTGGCCGGCTTCGCCGGAGTGGTCCTTGGACTGGGCCTTGAGGTTCATCTTGCCCACGCGGACCAGCTTGGGCTCGCCCGGGAAATCCGCGCGGGGGAAGGTCGCGATCTCCTGCATCGACTTGCCGTTGGGGCCGGCGCGGACGACCACGCGGGCCTCCTCGAGGTTGATCTCGACCTGGTAGGTGCCGTCGCCGGTTGCCACCGGCGTCGTCGAGAGCCGGAAGAGTTCGGCGCCGCGCTGGTCGACCTTGGCGCCGGTGGTCTTGTCCACGATGGTCGTGGGTTGCAGGCGCCCGCGGCGCACTTCCCAGGAAGCGGAGAGCACATTGTTCTCCAGCGTCACCACGTCTCCCTGTGTTTGAGACTGAGCCTTGCCGGGGGCGGGGCCGGCGAATTCGATGTCGGGGTTCGCGGCCTGGAGGCCGATCAGGGTGCAAAACAGGAAGAGCAGTCGCATCGGGGTAGGGCATTACCGCCCATCGTACGGGGGGTGACAAACCGTTTCTCCCTCCGTCTCCTAGGGTGAAAAAGGGGACCCCGGGGCGAACGAAT
>JBIISU010000116.1:0-4554 GCA_044340815.1 Opitutales bacterium
CACGCGATGGCCCACGCCGTCGATGTCGCGGGAGTTGTCGGCCGGGCGCATGAGGAAGTTGAAGTCGTTCGCGTTGCGGTAGGCGGAGTTGAACGACCAGTCCCCGCCCATCAGGTGGTGGTTCGCATAGAACCCGCTGGCCTTGTTGCGCACGGCGAGGCAGCCTTCCGTGACATGGCGCGGGGCGGGGTCGGGCACCCCATGGAGCGGCGCATTGCCGAAGCCGCCGACCTTGAAGCCGTTGCCGTCGCCGCGCTTCTCGAACTTCGGTCCGTACCCGTTGTACATCGCCCAGCAGCCCTCGAAGCGCACGCTTTCCCAGGCGGAGATGCTGTCGTAGCCATCGTCGCTGTTGAACCAGGCCCGGCAGCCGCGGAAGACGTTGTTCACCGAGCCCTTCGAGGGGTGGCCGCCGAAGCCGTCGACGTTGCCGCCGCGGCCATCCTCCGACGTGAAGTCATGGTTGCGGTAGGCGTCGCAGTTCAGGATCAGGTTGTCGGAGCCGCCGAGCAGGTAGACTCCGATGGCCTGGCTGTCGTGCAGCGCGAGCCTTTCCAGGATGTTGTGTCCGCCCTGGATCTCGAAGCTGCAGGACTGGCCGTGGCCCTTGAAGTTGACCTGGGTGCCGATGACCTCGAACCCGCGGAAGTGCAGCCAGGAGCCGGCGACCTGGAACGCGTTGACGCGCCGCCCGGGCGGGTTCACCTCCGTGCAGTCGAAGACCGGTTTCTCCGCCTGGTAGGCCCAGTAACGGATCGGTTGGCCCGGCTTGCCGCTCTTCCTGAACTCGTGGATGTAGGTCCAGACCCGGTGTTCGCGGGCGATCCGGTCGGGCTTCAGTTGGTAGAGCCCGCCGCGGATCCAGACCGTGTCGCCGGGCTCCGCCAGCGCCTGCGCCCGCATCAGGCTGCCCAAGGGCTTGGCGAGGGTGCCGGGCGACTCGTCGGCCCCGTCCGGGGCCACGAACAGCTCCTTCGCGCGCAGGCCGGCGACGCCGACGGCGAGGGAGAGAAGCAGGACGCGGCACCGCATCCGCCCATAGAACCCCGGACCGAGGGTAGGGCAAGCCTACCTCACGGGCTCACTTCCGGGCCCGCATCAGCTCGATCAACTTCTGGGCGCACGCCTGGGCGAAGGCCGGATCGTTGATCTCCATCGCGAATTCGTGCACGGGCACCCGGGCGTGCTTCTTCAGGGCCGCGAACAAGGCCTGGTCGGCGACCGGGTCGGCGAAAGGCTTGCCCGGGGCGCTGATCACGCTGATCGCCCGGGTCGGGATCATGATCGCCGCGCCGGCCTGGTAGGCGTTGGTCTTCTCGGCCACGATGCGTCCCAGCTCGGTGCACTCCTCCGGCGTGGTGCGCATCAAGGTGATCTGGGGGTTGTGGATGTAGAAGTTGCGGCGCTCGAAGACCCACGGCACCGAGGACTTCTCGCCGAAATTCACCATGTCGAGGCAACCCGGGGCGACCACCACCGGCACCTTCGCGCGGGCGGCCGCGTCCATGCGTTCCTGCCCGGCGGAAAGCACCCCGCCGACGAGCTCGTCGGCCCACTCCGTCGTGGTGAGGTCGAGCACGCCGGCGACGATGCCGCTCTCGATGACCGATTCCATGATGCGTCCGCCGATGCCGGTGGCGGCGAAGACGAGGACCTCGTAGCCCGCGGCTTCGAGGACCTTCTTCGCTTCGGTGACGCATGCCGTGGTGTTGCCGAACTGGCTGGCGACGACCAGCGGCCGGCCGGCCTCCACCTTCGGCTCGCTCTCGACCATGCCGCAGATCGCGCCGGCGGCGCGGGTGAAGATGACGCGGGAAAGGCGGTTGAGGCCGGCGACGTCGGCGATGCTGGGCATCATCGTGATGTCCTTGGTGCCGAGGTAGGGGGCGACGTTCCCGGCGGCCAGCGTCGAGACCATGAGCTTGGGGAAGCCCAGCGGAAGGGCGCGCATCGCCGACGTGGCGATGGCGGTGCCGCCACCACCGCCCAGCGAGATGATGCCGTGGATCCGGCCGCTATTCGCCAGTTGGGAGACGAAGGCGGCTGCGGCGTGGGTCATGGCGGTCACGCAGGCGCCGCGGTCCTTGACGGCCATGAGCGCGGCCAGGTCCAGCCCCATGGAGGCGGCGACCTGTTCGCGCGTGTAGTCCGGGACGACGGTCGCCGGACCGCCGGTGCCGACGTCGATCAGGACCGTCTGGTGCCCCCGGGCGGCGATCAGGCCGGCGACGAAGGCATGTTCCTCGCCCTTGGAATCAAGCGTCCCGAGTACCGCGATCGTGGCCATGGTCGGGCGCCCTCAGAAGTGCTTCCGCTTCACCGGGATCTGCTTGAAGCGCTTGGTCAGGTCGGTCAGCGACTGCTCGACGGCCATGCGCTCGAGGCTGGAGGCGCCCACGAAGCCATCGGTGTCGGTGTGCTCGTTGATGAAGGCGGCGTCCTCCGGCGTGTTGATCGGGCCGCCATGGGAGAGGAAGATGAGGTCCTTGCGGACGGACTTGGCGGCGTCGATGATGCCCTGGGTGATCTTGGCGGCCTCGGGGAGGCTCATGGTCGCGTTGGTCACGCCGATGGAGCCGCCGACCGTGGTGCCCACGTGGGCGATGATGACGTCCGCGCCGGCCTCGGCCATCGCCTTGGACTCCTCGGGGGAGCCGACGTACACGATGGTGAACATCTCCATCTTGCGGGCGAGGGCGACGGTCTCGAACTCCTTCTTCACGCTCATGCCGGTTTCCTCGAGGATCTGGCGGAACTTCCCGTCGATGATGGTGTGGGTCGGGAAGTTGTTGATGCCGGAGAAGCCCATGTCCTTCACCTTGCCGAGCCAGTGCCACATGCGGCGGCGGGGGTCGGTGGCGTGGACGCCGCAGATCACCGGGATCTCCTCGACGACCGGCAGCACCTCGTACTCGCCGATCTCCATGGCGACGGCGTTGGCGTCGCCGTAGGCCATCATGCCGGCGGTCGAGCCGTGGCCGGCCATGCGGAAGCGGCCGGAGTTGTAGACGATGACCAGGTCGGCGCCGCCGCGCTCGATGAACTTGGCGCTGATGCCCGTGCCGGCGCCGGCCGCGATGATGGCCTTGCCCTTCGACATCGTGTCGCGCAGGCGCTCGATGACTTCGGTGCGGGTGTAGGGGTTTCCTTTTCCGGTCCAGGGGTTGGGCATGGTGTGTTGGGGGAAGATTGGGTGAGGAGAGGGTTGCGCCCAAGGGCGACAAGGCCTAGGCAAGTCGCGTGGCCCGCAAGAGCGAACCAAATCACTACAACCAGACGCAACTCCGTCATTCCGAAACGGACATCGAGAACCCGCGGTCGCGCCGGACCGTCTTGGTCTCGGCGGCCTACCAGGACGACCGGCCGTGGGTCCGGGGCGCCGGCCGGTGCCGTGAGCTGGACCTCTTCGAAATCGATCACGTGGGCGTCGGCGAGATGGTCGCCCCCTACGAGGTCGTGCGCACCCACCAGAGCGGCGCCTTCTTCATGGCCTGTTTCGGTGGTCAGGGCCAGGTGCTGGTCGATGGCCGCTGGCGCACCTTGGCGGCTGGCCAGGCCTGCCTGCAACCGGCGGGCCTCCGCAACTCCTTCCGCATCGGCCGGGGTCGGCGCTGGGATTTCTGCTGGGTACGCTTCGCCCCCGGCGTCCGTTCGCGGACCATCTTCCGGGCCAATTCGCCGGTGCTCGCCGATTTCGCCGGGGAGCCCTTGCTCGCCGCCATCCGCGGCCTGATCGCCGAGCAGAAGGCCGACGGCCTCTCCCGCCGGCAGCACCAGTGGGTGGAACTCATCTACGACTATGTCCGGGGCTTCGCGGGCGGTTTCCGCGGTGACGCCCGCATCGAGGGCCTCTGGGACAAGGTCCAGTCCCGGCTGGGCCACCCCTGGGATAGCCAGGCGCTCGCCCGCGAATCCGGGCTTAGTTTTGAGCACCTCCGGCGGCTCTGCCTCAAGGAAATCGGCCGTACCCCCATGAATCACCTGACCCACCTGCGCATCCAGCAGGCGGTCCGCCTGATCAGCGAGACGGACGTCAAGCTCGCGGCCATCGCCCAGCAGGTCGGCTTCGCCAATGGCAACAGTTTCTCGTCGGCCTTCAAGAAAAGCACGGGGTTCGCGCCCTCGCATTTCCGGGCCGGCTCCGGGGGCCTGGACTAATCCCCGATGTGCGTTTGGGTGTAGGGGGGTGCGGACGAATGTACCGCTAAATCTTGTAGGGGCGGGGAAGGGTCTTTTGATGACGGCATGCTACCCCGCTTCAGCCACCTCCTGCGTCTGGCCCTAATCCTCGCCGTCGCGTCCCTTTCCGCCGCTCCGCTGAGGGTCTTGGTCGTCAGCGACCAGGATGCCGTCGGCGCCGACCTCGCCGCCAGCCTCGGTCAGGGTGGGGCGCAGGTGAAGCGCGCGACGACGCCGCTCGCGGCCGACCTCGCCGCGGCGGATGTCGCCCTCCTTCATCAATCCAAGTTCGCCGCCTATGACGCCGCCGCGCAGAAGGCGCTGGCCGACTTCGCCAAGTCCGGCCGCGGCCTCGTCGTGGTGCATGGCGCGGTC
>JBIISU010000115.1:0-4554 GCA_044340815.1 Opitutales bacterium
GTCCAGCGCGCCCGATTCATCGCGGCGGGGCAGGGGATTCTCGCGCAGGAAACGCCGGGACTTCTCGGTCGTCCGGCGCAGGGCGTCGAGCAGGTCGCGCAGTTCGGCCGCCTTCTCGTAGTCGCGCGCCGCCGCCGCCGCCCGCATGTCGGCCTCGGTCTGCTCGGCCCATTCGCCCGCCTTGCCCTCCAGGAACGCGCAGGCCGCGGTCACGCGTTGGCCGTATTCCTCGGCGGTGACCTCGTTCGGGAACTTCTGGATCTGCGAGCGGACGTCGCCGTAGAGGCGCCAACGGCCGTCCGGCAAGGGCGCGGGATTGGCGTCGACCAGCAGGATGCCGAACTTCTTCCGCATCTCGTTGATCGTCCGCCGGACCGCCTGCTGGTGGGGGAATGGCCCGAAGTAACGGGCGGAGTCCGAGTTGCGGGCCCGGACGATGCGGAAACGGGGGATGGGGTCGGCCAGGTCGACCCGGATCTGCGGGAACTGCTTGTCGTCGCGGAAGAGGATATTCCAGCGCGGCCGCCAGCGTTTGATCAGCTTGCCTTCGAGGAGGAGGGCTTCGGTCTCGGACCGGACTTCATGCCACTCGAGGTCGGCCACCGTGTCCATCATGGCGGCCACCTTGGGGGTCATCCGCTGGCGGGGGATGAAGTAGGAGGCCAGCCGCTTCTTGAGGTCCTTGGCCTTGCCCACGTAGACGACCAGACCGGCCGGGTCCTTCATCAGGTAGACCCCGGGGGTATGCGGCGCACGCCGCGCCTTCGCCTTCGGCGAAAGTTCTTCCCGGTCGATTTGCATTTTGGGCGGAGGTCCCTAACCCTGCCGCAACGCCCTCGTCCCGCAAATGGAAACCTGCAAAACCCCGCCCCGCCAGGTCCTCGTCATCAACGTGGGGGACGAGCTGCTGGACGGGCTACGCGAAAACGGCCACCTCCTTTGGCTGGGCGAACATCTGGCCCGGCGGGGTCTGCCCATCAGCCGTTCGCTCGTCGTCCGCGATGACGCCGCCGAGATCGCCCGCGCCATCGGCGAAGGGTGGGGCGCCTATGACCTGATCGTAACCACCGGCGGCATCGGGCCCACTTCCGACGACCACACGCGCGAGGCCGTCGCCGCCGCCCTCGGGGTCGGCCTCCGGCACGTGCCCGCGGCCGAGGCCGCCTTGCGCGAGCGTTTCGCGCTCATCGGCCGCAAGGTCGCGCCGGCGGACCTCTCGCAATGCTATGTGCCGGAAGGCGGCGAGAGCCTGCCCAATCCCCGCGGCACCGCGCCCGGCGTCTTCTTCCACCGCGGCCGCACCGCCCTCGCGATGTTGCCCGGCCCCTCGCTCGAACTCCGCCCGATGTTCGAGGACGAAGTCGTGCCCCGCTTGCGCGGCCTCGGTTGCGCCTGCCAAGGCGAAGCCTATGTGCAGGTCCGCACCTTCGGCCTCGGCGCCGTGCCGCTCGAGCAGTTGGTGAGGCCGCTGCTGGCCCCCGGCATGGTGCTCACCTTCGGCACGCACACCGGCGTCGTCGACGCCCGCATCTCCTCGGGCGGCAGCGGCGCCACCGCCGAGCAGCTGCTCGAGGTGGCGCGCCGCGTGCGCGATACCGTCGGCCCCGATTTCGTCTGCACCGGGCACTCCTGCCTCGCGACCATCGTCGTCGAGCAGCTCCGCTCGCTGGAGAAGACGGTGGCCCTCGCCGAGTCCTGCACCGGCGGTCTGCTCGCCGACGCCTTCACCGACGTCCCCGGCGCCTCGCGGGTCTTCGCGGGCTCGGCCGTCTGCTACTCCAACGACGCCAAGATGAACATCCTCGGCGTCCCGGAATGCCTGCTCGCGCAGCACGGCGCCGTCTCGGGCGAGTGCGCCGCCGCCATGGCCACCGCGGCCGCGGAGAAGTTCGGGTCCGATTATGCCCTCGCCGTCACCGGTTACGCTGGCCCCGGCGGCGGGACCGACCTCGATCCGGTCGGCACGGTCTACCTGGGCTACGCCTCCCCGACCGGCGTCTGGGCCAGCCGCGTCCACCTGCCCGGCGACCGCGCCCAGGTCAAGCTGCGCGCCGTCAACACCGCCCTGGACCTGATGCGTCGTCAGCTGAACCGCTACCGCGTCGAGGACCTGATCCACGGGGCGTGACGGCGGCCTGCCGGCCGCCGAAGGTATGGGCGGTCAGCGGTTGGCGGTTAGATTGGGACAATAAGGCAGGGATGGGGTGAGGAGCCCTTGCACCTTCGTTCTTTCTGTCCGCCACCCGCTATCCGCCAACCGCTCACACCTCGCAGTCCGGCCTCCCCTCGGGCCTGCGAACGACAAAGGATTGCCATGCGGGGTGGGGTGGGAAGATTGGCGGGGATGCCCGGGTATCTCGCCATCATCGCCGGCAAAGACGAGTTCCTCGTCGATCGGGACGCCCGCGCCTGCTACGACAAGGCGCGCGCGGCCGCGGGGGCCGAGGCCGACGCCGAGGTCGTATCGGGCGTAATCATGCGCGTCGGCGACGCGGTCCCGATCGAGACGAGCTTCGTCGAGACCGTGAACACCCGCTCCATGTTCGGCGGCAAGCGCGTGCTGTGGCTGCGTAACTTCAACTGGGTCTCCGACAGCGTTCAGGCGCGTTCGGAGGAGGTGAAGGAGTCGCTGGCGCGCCTGCTCAAGGCCGTCGTCGAGGCCGAGTCCGACGTCTCCATCATCATCTCGGCCACGCCCTACGACGGACGCCGCAAGGACCTCTCGGCCCTGAAGTCCCTGGCCCAGGAATTCGTCGTGCACTCCCCGGCCGCCAAGTCCCCCTTCGGCGGCGACGATGCCCAGGCCGACATGCAGGTGGGGCTCGCGACCAAGCACCTGCAGTCGCTGGGCGTGAAGTTCGACCGCTCCGTCCCGGAGGCGATCGTCGCCCGCGTCGGGCAGTCCACCCGGCTCGTCCTGGTCGAATGCGACAAGCTCGCGAGCTACGCCGGCCCGGGCGGGACGATCAAGGAGGCCGACGTCCTCCTGCTGGTGCCGACGTTCGGCGACGGGGATTTCTTCGAGCCGATCGAGGCGCTCGCGGCCCGCGACCTGCCGTGGGCGCTCGCGTCGCTCGACCGCTACTTCTTCAACGAGTCCTCGGCCCGCCCGCTGCTCTCGGCCCTGCAGAACCGCCTGCGCCTGCTGATCCAGATCCGCTGCCTCGTGGATTCCGGCGATTTCCGCGTGAGCGACGCGGGCCTGCCCAAGGGCCAGTTCGAGACCGCCAGCGTGCGCCACGGGCCGACGTTCGGCTCGGCCGCGAAATCCTCCGCCAACCTCTTCTCCCAGAACGCCTGGTACATCAGCAACAAGGTGGCCCCCGGCGCCGCCCGCTTCACCTTGGCCGAGCTCGTGGACCTGCAGCTCGCGTGCGCCGACTGCTTCGACGCCTCCAACCGCGGCGACGACGAGGCGGCCGTGCGCGCGATGTTCCTGCGGGCGCTTGCCGTCCGCCGCTAACCCTGCTATAAGCCCGACTTTCCCGATGGAATCCGACCTCGTTCCCAACGTCCTCGCCGATCGCTACGCCTCCCCGGCGATGAAGGCCATCTGGTCCACCCGCGGCCGCGTGATCCTCGAGCGCGAGTACTGGATCGCCGTCATGAAGGCCCAGCGCGACCTCGGGCTGGACATCCCCGCCGAGGCGATCGCCGCCTACGAGCGCGTGAAGGACCAGGTGGACCTCGAATCCATCCGCGTCCGCGAGGAGACGACCCGCCACGACGTGAAGGCGCGCATCGACGAGTTCTGCGCCCTCGCCGGCCACGAGCATGTCCACAAGGGCCTCACCAGCCGCGACCTCACGGAGTCGGTCGAGCAGCTCCAGGTCTTCCGCTCGCTCCAGCTGATCCGCGCCAAGCACGTCGCCGCCGTGGCCGGCCTCGCGCGCCGCGCCGTCGCCGACCGCGACGTCCTCATCGCCGCCCGCACGCACAACGTCGCCGCCCAGCCCACCACCGTGGGCAAGCGCTGGGCGATGTTCGGCGAGGAGTGCCTGCGCGGCACGGCCCAGCTCGACGCGGCCCTCGGCGCGTTCGCGGCCCGCGGCCTCAAGGGCGCCGTCGGCACCCAGCTCGACCAGCTCACCCTCTTCGCCGGCGACATCGCCAAGGTCGCGCGCCTCGAGCAGCGCGTGCTCGCCCACCTCGGCATCCCCCACGCCCTCGGCGCGGTCGGCCAGGTCTACCCGCGGTCGATGGACCTCGAGGTCGTCGCCGCCCTCGTCTCCGCCGCCTCCGGTCCCTCCTCGTTCGCGCGCACGCTCCGCCTGATGGCCGGCCACGAGCTCGCCAGCGAGGGCTTCCTGCCCGGCCAAGTCGGCTCCTCGGCGATGCCGCACAAGATGAACGCCCGCACCTGCGAGCGCATCAACGGCTTCCTCGTCATCCTGCGCGGCCACCTGGCTATGGCCGCCTCGCTCGCCGGCGACCAGTGGAACGAGGGCGACGTCGCCTGCTCGGTGGTGCGCCGCGTGCTCCTGCCCGACGCCTTCCTGGCGATCGACGGCCTCCTCGAGGCCTTCCTCACCGTGCTCGGCCAGATGGAGGTCA
>JBIISU010000117.1:0-4501 GCA_044340815.1 Opitutales bacterium
TGCCGTCCGGGATGCTCGCCACCATCCGTTCCGGCGCCCTCGTGGGGGTGGAAGCCGTCGCCGTCGAGATCGAGGTCAACACCGGCGAATACGGCGAACTGGAGATCTTCCTGGTCGGTCTGCCCGACACCGCGGTCAAGGAATCCAAGACCCGGGTCATCTCTTCGCTGATCAACACGGGGCTCCGCCCGCCCGAGACGGTCACCACCATCAACCTCGCCCCGGGCGACCTCCGCAAGGAAGGCGCGATGTACGACCTGCCGATCGCGGTCGGACTGGCCGCGTCGACCGGACAGCTCTCGAAGACACGCCTTCCGCACTACCTCCTCGCCGGTGAACTCGGGCTCAGCGGGCAGGTACGCCCCATCCGCGGTGGCGTGGCCTTGGCGGCCTACGCCAAGCGCGCGGGCCTCAAGGGGGTCATCCTGCCCCGGGCCGCCGCGCAGGAGGCGGCGCTGATCGACGGGGTCGAGGCCGTGCCGGTCGACACGCT
This sequence comes from Opitutales bacterium, assembly GCA_044340815.1. Taxonomy (GTDB): domain Bacteria; phylum Verrucomicrobiota; class Verrucomicrobiia; order Opitutales; family UBA953; genus UBA953. Next base: position 494 of record JBIISU010000117.1, read on the forward strand.
CGATGCGGCGCTGCGGTTCTTGTCGGGCGATCCAGGCTTCGCTCCTTTGCCGACGGTGACGGACCCGTTCGCCTTCGCGGGGTTGGGCGAGCAACCCGACTTCACCGAGGTCAAGGGGCAGCTGGGCGTGCGCCGCGCGGTGGAGGTCGCGGCGGCGGGCGGGCACAACTTGCTGCTGATCGGCCCGCCGGGCTCGGGGAAGTCGCTCATCGCGAAACGCATCCCTTCCATCCTGCCGACGCCGGACAAGGCGGAGTTCCTCGAGATCCTGGCGGTGCATTCGGCCGCGGGCATGAACGTGGCCGACCCGACCCGAGCTTGGTTGCGGCCGTTCCGCTCGCCGCACCACACGATCAGCGACGTGGGGATGATCGGTGGTGGGGCCATGCCGACTCCGGGCGAGGTGTCGCTGGCGCATCGCGGGGTGCTCTTCCTGGACGAGTTGCCGGAGTTCCGCCGCTCGGTGCTCGAGGTGCTCCGCCAGCCGCTCGAGGATGGCAATGTGACGGTTTCCCGGGCGGCCGCGAAGGTGACCCTGCCCTCCCGCCTGATGCTCGTGGCGGCGATGAACCCATGCCCGTGCGGCTACCTCGGGGACCGGCAGCGTACGTGCCGTTGCGGGCCGACGGTGGTGCAGCGTTACCGCGGACGGATCTCGGGGCCGCTGCTCGACCGTATCGACCTACAGGTGGAGGCGCCGGCCCTGTCGCTCGAGGAACTGCGGGACGGGCGCACGGGCGAGCCTTCCGCCGCGATCCGCGCCCGGGTGGAGGCGGCCCGGGCCTTGCAGCGTCGCCGCTTCGGCGACCGGGCCGGGGGCTGCAACGCCCTCCTCTCCGGCAAGGCCCTGCGGGCCTGCTGCGCCCTGGAGCCCGCGCAAGGCGACCTCCTCCAGGAGGCCATGGAACGGCTGAAGCTCTCCGCCCGGGCCTACGACCGCATCCTGCGCGTGGCCCGGACCATCGCCGACCTGGCCGAGGCCGAGCGGATCGCGACCACCCACCTGCTGGAGGCCATCCATTACCGCTCGCTGGACCGGGGCTGAAAACGCTCGCCCGCCGAGGGGTTTCGCCTCCAATGGGGACTTCCCCATGAAGACCCGACTCCTCCGCACCGGCGCCGCCTTGCTCGCCGTGACCTTGGCCCTGCCGCTGGCCGCGGCCGACGCCATCAAGGTCCTGATCATCGACGGCCGCAACAACCACGACTGGGTCCGCACGACCGAGTCGTGCAAGGCGACCCTCGAGGCAACCGGCCGCTTCAAGGTAGACGTCTCGACGGCCCCGGCGGCTTTCGCCAAGCCCCAGCCGGCCAAGCCCAAGGCGGGCGACGCCGAAGGCAAGAAGGCCTACGACGCGGCCCTCGCGGCCTGGAAGAAGGAGGAGGCCGACTACAACAAGGCCCACGCCGCGGACTGGAACAAGTGGTCGCCGAAATTCGCCGACTACGCGGTGGTGGTGAACAACTACAACGGTCCGGAATGGGGCGCGGACATGAAGGACGCCTTCACCGACTACGTGCTCAAGGGCGGCGGCCTGGTCAACGTCCACGCGGCCAACAACGCCTTCACGGGCTGGGACAACTTCAACGAGATGATCTGCGTCGGTTGGCGCGGCGCCACCTTCGGGCAGCGCGTGGCGGTCGACGACGCCACCGGCAAGGCCGTCGCGGTCGCCGAGGCGGACGAGAAGATCAAGACCAAGGGCTTCGGCTCCGGCCACGGCTCCAAGCACGCCTTCATCCTCAAGACCCGCGACGCCGCCCACCCGGTGCTGCAGGGCTTCCCGACCGAATGGCTGCACGCCTCCGACGAGCTCTACCACCGCATGCGCGGCTCGGCCGACCACATGGACGTCCTCGAGAGTTCCTTCTCGTCCGAGAAGTTCGGCGGGACCGAGATGCACGAGCCGATGGTCTGGTGGGCCAAGTTCGGCGAAGGCCGCGTCGTGACCACCTCGATGGGCCACCTCTGGGCGGGCGACAAGACCTTCGACGCCCTGCACTGCGTGGGGTTCCAGACCGTCCTGGCCCGCTCGACCGAATGGGCGGCCACGGGCAAGGTGACGATCGCCCTCCCGGAAGGCTTCCCGACCAAGGACCAGACGAGCGTGATCGAGCCGTCCAAGGTCGTCTGGAAGAAGTAATAAAGGTTATCGTTTGATTGGCGGGCTTGAAGCCCGGACGGGGCGTGGCAGATTCCTGCCATGCCCCGCTTCTTTTATGCCCTGCTCGCGCTGTGCCTCGGCGCCGTGGTCAAAGCCGAGACCTACGAGCTCCGCAACGGCGACCTGATCCGCCGCTTCGAGCTGAAGGACGGCCGCTTCCGCACGCTGGGCTGGACGGACAAGGCCACCGGTCGGACCCTCGACGTGGACAGCGACGAGTTCGCCATCCGCCTCTCCGACGGCACGGTGCTCACGGCCGACGACTACGAGGCGAAGGTGAATTCCTGGTCGAAGACCAAGGGAGAAGCTGGCTCGCCCCACGACCCCAGCTACCTCGGGCAGGTCGATTTCACGCTTCGGCCTAAGAAAACGACCAGTCCGCTGGCACCTCCCTTGGTCTTGGTCATGTTCATCTCCGACCTAGGCATATTGCCCAAGAAGCCCAGGAGCATCTCTGCCGACACCATTTTCAAAGCGGTGGACATTTCCTGGCCGGAATACAAACCCGACCAAAAGGTCACGGTCGAAACGGAGCGGTTCCGCACCAAGGCCAAGGTCGGACGTGGCGGACGTGGCGAGCCTGTCGTCTTTGACGACACGTGGATCCTGATGCCGGTCGATCCCACGACCTTGACGCGGCATACGGACGGCAACCAGCCCGCGGCCTACTCGCACCGCTTCGAGAAGGTCGGAAACCATAGTTTCGTCGACTTCGAGCAGGCGGAGTTGGAGACCAAGCCCCAGCCGGGTCTCGTGCGCGCGCTGTGTTTCCCGCCCGCCTTCACATCGTTTCCTCCTAACACGCGTTCGTCCTTTGTCGGAGTCTTCGCCGTCCCGCGTGGCCTGACTCCGGAACAGGCGGTCATCGACTACAGCCGGACGAAGGGCAGCACCCGGAGCTACACGCACTACAACAACTGGTTCGACCCGGCGGGCAAGAACCTGAAGGGGGATAACCTGCCCGCCATTCACCGCCAGTTCGCCGAGGCGCTGAAGGGCTCGGGCATCAAGGTCGACGGCATGGTGCCGGACAATGGCTGGCAGGACCGCAAATCCATCTGGCAACCGGCACCGGGTGCCTTCCCCGAAGGCATGAAGGACCTGGATAAGCTCAGCGAGACGCTCCGCGCCCAAGGTTCCTCGCTCGGGCTTTGGATGGCGGCGGACGGCACGACCAACGACATCAGCTGGGGCGTGAAAGAGGGGTACGCGAAGGCCCAGCCGAACGCCTACTTCAAGCAGTACTTCGCCCACTACTCCTTGGCGGACATGCGGTACCAGCTCCATCTAGGCGCCCAGATCAGGGCACTGACCGAGCAGACCAAGGTTTCCTACATCAAATTCGACTTCAACCACCTTTCCAACGTGGTGCCGACGGACCGCCACGGTCACGACGCCGAGTTCAGAGGTTTTTGTGTTTCGACCTACCCGGCCAACGCCGCCGGCGTCTTCATCAACGCGACGAACTGGACGTGGCATTCGCCGGCTTGGCTGAACTACGCGGACTCGGTCTGGCTCCTGGCGGGCGACGATGGGTTCAACGGCAACTGGCCGGAGCTGGCCGGCCGCGCTCAGGCGACGACCGACCGCGACGTCTATTTCTGGCGGATGTGGGGCGACCCCGCCGATCGGCCGTGGTTCCCGATCGCGAACATCATGACCCACGGGATCATCCGCAACGCGGGCGGGCAGATGGCCTACAAGACCGACCTGCCGCGGGATTGGTCCGACTACGTGCTGATGCACTACGGACGCGGGACGTTGCTGCGCGAGTGGTACCTCTCGCCGGCTTCGGTGCTGCCGCACGAGTGGCAGGCGCTGATCGCGGTGCACCAGTGGGCCG
>JBIISU010000118.1:0-4475 GCA_044340815.1 Opitutales bacterium
CGAGCATCCGGAAGTGGTGGCGCGGTTGCGCGCGAAGCTCGAGGAGCAGAAGGCCAAGGGCGTCGCGCAGCCGCTGCCGCAGTGATCCGATAATCGCCCGATAGCGGGCGTCACCGCGGTATCTCTCGGCTTGAAGCGGGGAGGGGATTGGGGATGCTGGGCGCAACCCCATGAGTTCCTCCAGCCGTACCAAGACCTATGTGCTCAGCGCGTTGGTCATGTTCCTCACCTTGTTCGCCTGGGGCGTGTACTTCGTCCCCATGGGCCGCTACCTTTCCGTGGCGTTCCCCGGCGACCCGAACGTGACCGGCTTCGCCTACGGCGCCGGGCCGCTGGCCGCGATGGTCTCCGCGCTCGTCGCCGGTTGGCTGGCCGACAAGGCCATCTCGGCCCGCCGCCTCTTCTGCCTGCTCGCCGTCGTCGGCGGTATCCTCCTCTGGGCGGTGCCGATGGGCAAGACCAGCTTCGCCTTCTCCGCCTTGCTCTTCTGCCACGCGCTCTGCTACTTCGCCGCGCTGCCGCTCCTCAATGCGATCGTCCTCCGCGCCCTCGGGAGCAGCTCGCAGTACTTCCCCTGGTTCCGCTCCTCCGGTACCATCGGTTGGATCGCCTCGGGGTATGCCATCGGTTTCGCCGCCAAGGCGCTCGGCATCGCCGAGGTCGCCACGGACGCCGTCATCTTCAAGATGGGCGCGATCGCCTTCATCGCCGCCGGCGTGCTCGCCCTGTTCCTCGGCGCCGAAGAATCCGCGGAGCCCGGCGAGAAGTCGGCCGAGCCGAGCCCGAGCGTGTTCGCCCTGCTGGCCGACGCCAAGTTCATGGTCTTCCTGGTCTTCTCCTTCCTCTTCTGCATCCCGCTCGCGCTCTACTTCACCTACGCGAATACCTTCATCGCCAGCCGCGGCGTGGCCCACCCTGAGGCGATCATGACCATCGGGCAGTACTCGGAGATCGTCTTCCTGCTGCTCCTGCCGTTCGCCTTCAACTACCTGACCGCCAAGCGCGCCCTGCTGATCGGCATGGCCTGCTGGGCGCTCCGTTACGCCATCTTCGCCCAGTCCGGGAACACCGAGTGGATGCTCATCACCGGCGTGGCCCTGCACGGACTCTGCTACGACTTCTTCTTCGTGACCGGCATGCAGTACGCCGACCGACGCGCCCCGGCGGGACTGCGTAACCTCGCCCAGTCCGCCGTCTCGTGGGTCACCCTCGGCCTCGGCCTCTGGGTCGGCAACATGATCGCCCCGTTGCTGGACAGCCGTTTCATCGACCGCACCAACCCCGCGAAGCTCGTCTTCAAGGATGAGTTCTGGCTCTACCCGTCCGTCTTCGCCGCCGTCCTGCTCGTCATCTTCGCCCTGTTCTACAAGGACGAGACCCGCCTGACCGACCAAGCCAACGGCTGATCTCCACCGCTTCCATGGCTTCCCCCATCCGCATCCTCTGCGTCGGCGCCGGCCACATGGGCCGCTCCCACGCGCTCGCCTACCACCAGCTCCCCGGTTTCCAGATCGTAGGTCTGGTGACGCGTTCCGCCGCGTCCCGCGCCAAGCTCAACCAGGAGCTGGGCGGCGGCTACCCGGAGTTCGCCGATTTCCATGAGGCGCTCAAGGCGACCAAGCCCGACGCGGTCTCGATCTCGAGCTACCCCGACACGCACGCCGAGTACACCATCGCGGCGCTCGAGGCCGGCTGTCACGCGTTCGTCGAGAAGCCCCTCGCCGCCTCGGTCGCCGAGGCCGAGCAGATCGCCGCCAAGGCCAAGGCCAAGGGCCGCAAGGTCGTCATCGGCTACATCCTCCGCCACCACCCGGCCTGGACGCAGTTCATCGCCGAGGCGCAGAAGCTCGGCAAACCGCTGGTCATGCGCATGAACCTCAACCAGCAGAGCTCGGGCGACAATTGGAAGACCCACCGCGCGCTCATGCAGACCTGCAGCCCGATCGTCGACTGCGGCGTGCACTATGTCGACATCATGTGCCTGATGACCGGCAGCCGCCCGGTCCGCGTCTCCGGCATCGGCGCCCGCCTGTCCGATGAACTGCCCGCGGGGATGGTCAACTACGGCCAACTGCAGGTGACCTTCGCCGACGGCTCCGTTGGCTGGTACGAGGCCGGCTGGGGCCCGATGATGTCGGAGGAGGCTTTCTTCGTGAAGGACGTCGTGGGCCCGAAGGGCTCCGTCACCATCGTCGCGGGCAAGGGCGCCCAAGAAGGCAACTCCGCCGACGTCGACGGACACACCGGTGCCCAGGCGCTCAAGGTGCACCACTCCGCCCTCGGGGCCGACGGTAAGTTCATCCGGCCCGACCAGTTGGTCTCGACGGAGGCCGACCCCGGCCACGATGGGCTTTGCCTGCGCGAGCAGGTCTATTTCGAGAAGGCCATCCGCGAGAATCTCGACCTCACCGCCCACCTCGACGACGCCGTCAACTCGATGCGCATCGTCGCGGCGGCCGACCAGTCGTTCCGCGAGGGCCGCACGATCAACCTCTGAGGCCGGCCGTGGCGCACCCGAACGTCGTCTTCATGGGGGTGTGCGGGTGCGGCAAGAGCACGGTCGCGCGCCGCTATGCCGCCGGCGCCGGCTACGTGGTCGTGGAGGCCGACGATTTTCACCCGCCCGCCAACGTCGCGAAGATGCGGTCGGGCCAGCCGTTGACGGACGAGGACCGCGCCGGCTGGTTGGCCGCCTTGGCCGCCCGCATCAGCGAGGGGCGGGCGCGCGGCGAGACGATGGTCCTGACCTGCTCGGCCCTCAAGCGGGCCTACCGCGACCGGCTGCGCCAGGCGGACCCTGACCTTTTCTTCGTCCACCTCGCCGGCACGCGAGAGCTGCTCGCCCAGCGCCTCGGAGAACGCCAAGGTCACTTCATGCCTGCTAGTCTCCTGGACAGCCAATTGGCCGCCCTGGAGGCCCCGCAGGCGCCTTCCGAGCGCTGCCTGACCGTGGACATCGCCGCCGCCCCGGAAGTACTCTGCGCGACCGTGGCGACGTTCCTGCGGGCCCTCTAGGTAGTTTCCTTGCAAAAGGGGTCAGCCCGTTAGTCGGGTGCCCTGTTAGTTTAAACGGCCAAAACAGGCCTCGAAACTAACAGGTCGAAGTACGAACGGCCTGACCCCTTTTGTGGGTGCGTGGTGTTGCCCTCACTCGAGATCCAGGGGAATCGGCGGGCTGCGGCGGACCTTGGCAGGCGTATCGACCTCGAAGGTCTTGCCTTCGAAGTGCGCCCAGTCGGCGTGGCTGGTGAAGGCAGCCTTGGGGCCGACCTTGGCGACTCGGCCATCGGCGAGGGTCAGGACTAGCCGGAGGTTGCGGACCTTGAACTTGTCCTCGTTCAGTGGCACGGAGACTTGGGCGACGTTGCGCAGGGTGAGCTTGGCGCGCGTCTCCGCGGTGAGGGCGAAGCCGAAGGTTTTCCATTCGTCACCGCCGGTGGGCAGCTTGCCGACGGTGAGGCCGTTCAACGACACCGTCTTGTCGCCGTAGCCGGCGTTGACGCCGAAGGCCTCGCCTTCGAGGCGGATCGCCTTGGCGTCGCGGAGGTCGGCGGCGGTCAACGTCACCTTCGGGGCGGGCGTGGCGGGAAGGTCCGTCTCGCGCAGCACCGCATCGGTATGGCGGAGCACGCCGGGGAAGGTGAGCGGAGAGGGGTCGTCCTTGGGCGTCCAAGGCTTATCGCCTCCCAGGCCGAACGGCCGCTCGGTCAGCAGCCAAGCCTCGGCCTTGGTCGCCTCCTCCGCGCCGGCGAAGCGGACCATCACCTCGGCGGAGCCGAAGGCCGCCAGGTCGAAGCCGGCCATTTCCCAAGCCCGGGCCTTTTCGCTGGGCATGCCGCTGCGCGCGTAGCCCGGGTAGGCGTTGAGCCGGCTCTTCGTCCTGCGGGTGGGCGTCGCCGGCTTTCCGTCGAGGAAGACCTGCGGCAGGGTCGGGTAGCCCATCACCAGCAACTCCCGCCGGGGCGCGGCGAAGTCGGCCACCTTGAGCTTGGCCTCAAGCGGCTGGGTGCCTGGTTCGACGCGGGCCGTCGGCGCCAGTTTGAACATCGGGCCGCGGGCCTCGCCCGGCTCGAGCTCGATTGCGACCGTTTCGTAACCAGGGATGGTAATCTCGCCGACCGCGCCCGCTTCGAAGCCACGCGCCAGTTCTTGGCGGTAGGGGTAGACGATGCGCCCGCGCCAGGCCTTGCCCTTTTCGCCGCGGAAAAGCGTGGTCGCGTCCAGGCTGAAGCTCAGCGTCTGGGCCTCCGCGCGCGGGTTGCGGGCCACCAGGGTGCCCGTCTTGCCGTCGTGCGACCAGCCCACGAACCCGTAAGCCGCGCCCTCGTCCGGCCGACCACCCACGTAGCACGTGTTGATCAGGTCGGCATGGCGGGCCTCGGCCCACTGGTGCACCGCGATCAGCGCCTGCCACTCGTGCGGCAGCACCGAAGCCGGCGAGAGGTACCACTCGCGCAGCAACGTCCCGCGTCCGT
>JBIISU010000119.1:0-4467 GCA_044340815.1 Opitutales bacterium
CTGCTTTCCGCGGAGCGCATCCTCCTGAACTTCCTCCAGCGCCTGAGCGGCGTGGCCACGCGCACCCGCGAGCACGTCCGCGCGCTCGGGGCCTCGCCGACGCACCTCCTCGACACGCGCAAGACGACCCCGGGTTTCCGGATGCTCGAGAAGTACGCGGTGGGGCAGGGCGGCGGCCACAACCATCGGCTCGGCCTGTTCGACCGCATCATGATCAAGGACAACCACGTCGCCGCCGATGGCGCCACGGCCGACGAGCGGCTGCGGGCCCTCGTCGGTCGCGCGCGCGCGGCGCGGCCCGACCTCCTCGTCGAGGTCGAGGTGGACCGGCCCGACCAGGTCGAGCCGGTGCTCGCGGCCGGGGCCGACGTGATCCTGCTCGACAACTTCACGCTGCCGCAGCTGCGCGCGGCGGTGCCGCTCATCCGCGGCCGCGCCTGGGTCGAGGTCAGCGGGGGCGTCGACCTGGCGACCTTGCCGGCGATCGGCGCGATCGCGCCCGACTTCGTCTCGTGCGGGGCGCTGACGCATTCCGCCCCATGGGTCGACCTCGGGCTCGACTGGCGCTGACATGACCGACCTCGACAGCAGCATCCTCCTGGCCTTCCTCGTCGCGGCCGACGAGCCGGTCAGCGGCGACCGGCTCGCCAAGGAGCTCGGCGTCTCGCGCGTGGCGATCTGGTCGCGGCTGGAGAAGCTGCGCGCCGCGGGGTTCACGTTCGCCGCGTCCACCCGGAAGGGTTACCGGCTCAAGGCCGTCCCGCGCGCCCTGCACCCGGCCCTGCTCGACGCCCATCTCCGCCGACTCAAGGTGACGGCCCGCGTCGACCTGCTCGCGACCGTCGACAGCACGAACTCCGAGGCGGAGCGCCGCCTGGCCGCCGGGCAGGAGGCGCCGTTCGCCGTGCTGGCCCAGGCGCAGACGGCGGGCCGCGGTCGCCTTGGCCGGCGCTGGCACAGCGCGGCCGTGGGCAACCTCTACCTGTCCCTCGCCTTCCGGCCGTTCATCGGGCCCGACCGGCTCAAGCCCTTCACGCTGTGGATGGGCTTGGCCTTGTGCGCGCACCTCGAGGCCGCCACCGGCGTGAAGCTCGGCCTGAAATGGCCGAACGACCTGCTCGCCGCCGACGGACGCAAGGTCGCGGGCATGTTGACCGAGGCCCGGCTCGACGCCGACAGCGTGCGCGAACTGGTGTTCGGCGTCGGACTGAACATCACGGGCGCCCCCAAGGATTTCCCCGCCGAGCTCCGCGCGATCGCCGGTTCCCTGGAGCACGCCGCCGGGAGCCGCCTCGACCCCAACCGGGTCGCGGCCGAGGCGATCGCCGCCCTGTTCGAGGCGTGGGAAGCCTTCGCCGAGGACCGGTGGCGCCGCGAGTTCAAGGCGCGCTGGTCGCGCTACGACACGCTCACCGGCAAGTCCGTCCGCGTGGGCCTCCGGGGCGAACCGCTCGCCGGCGTGGTCGACGGCATCGACGACGAGGGGTCGCTGATCCTGCGGACCGGCGGACGCCGCCGCCAGGTCGTCGCCTCGGGCGAGGTCACCTTGCGCAAACCGTAAGCGAGCGACCTTGCCCTCCGTCGCCGTCCGGCCACCATCCGCTCCCGTGGCCCTGCTCTGCTTCGATGTCGGCAACACGCACACGCACTGGGGCGTCGTCGAAGGGCGCGTCGTCCGCGCGCACGGCGAACTGCCGACGACGGGGCTCGACACGGCCGCGCTCGCGGCCCTGCTGCGGGCGCATCCGGTGGCGGGGCTCGCGTTGGCCAGCGTGGTCCCGTCGGTCACCGCGGTGATCCAGCCGGTGCTGCTCGCGGCCGGGCTGCCCTTCTACCACCTCCGCCACGACACCGTCCGCGGCCTGGGCTTCGATTACCCGACCCCGGGCGAGGTCGGCCAGGATCGCCTCGCGGACTGCGTGGGCGCCCAGTTGGTCGCCGGCGCGCCGGCCGTGATCGTCGGCATGGGGACCGCCACGACCGTGGACATCCTGACGGAGAAGGGCTACGCGGGTGGGATCATCGCGCCCGGCCTCGGCGTGATGACGCGTTACCTCCATGAGCGCACGGCCTTGTTGCCCGCCCTCGATCCCGCGGCCCTGCTCGGCGGGCCGGCGATCGGCAAGTCCACCGTCGACGCCATGCGCGCCGGCTGCGCCCTCGGCTTCGCGGGCATGATCGGCGCGCTCCTCGACGGCGTCGCGGCCGAGCTCGTCCGCCAAGGCGCGCCCGTCCCGCAGGTGATCGTCACGGGCGGCGCGGCGGTTTACCTGCCGGCCAGCTGGCGCGACCGCGTGCGCCACGAGCCGCACCTCACCTTGCTCGGCCTGGCCGAAGCCCACCGGCGTCATTTCGCATGAGCCGCCCCGACCCCGCGGCGCGCCTGCGCCGGTTGGTGCCGCTCCTCGCCGTCGCCGTCGCGCTCCTCGCCGGGCTCTTCGCCTTCGTCGCCGCGACCGGGCGCGCCCCCGCGCTCTGGCCGCTGCTCGTCGGCGACCTGCTCTTCACCGGGCTGCTGGTCTTCGTCCTCTGGCGGCTGCTGGGGCGCCGCTGAGCGCTCAGACCTTCATCATCCGCAGCAGCGCCTTGCGGCGCGCGCGGATCTCGCGGCAACCGGCCTTGGCCAGGCGGTCGGTGGAGAACGCCTCGACCGTCAGGCTCGCGACCGCGGTGCCGTACACCATGGCCTGCCGCAGCGTGGCGAAGTCCGTCTTCCCCGTCGCGGCGAGGTGACCGAGCAGGGCGCCCGCGAAGCTGTCGCCGGCGCCGGTGGGGTCGCGCAGTTCCGTCACGGGGAAGGCGGGCAGGGTGAAGAGCCCTTCCTCGTGGAACAGGACGGCGCCGTGCTCGCCCTTCTTGATGATGACGGTCCGGCAGCCATGCGCGCGCAGGCGCTGGCCCGCGACGATCACGTTGGACTCGCCGGTGAGCTTGGCGGATTCGGTGTCGTTGACGACCAGCAGGTCGGCGCGGCGCATGACCTCGCCCAGCGCCTCGCGCTGCGTCTCGATCCAGATGTCGATGGTGTCGGCGAGGACGAAGCGCGGCGCGGTCAGCTGGTCCAGCACGCGCAGCTGCAGGTCGGGCCGGATGTTCCCCAGCATGACGTAGGGCGTCGCGCGGTGCGCGTCGGGGAGGAGGGGCTTGAACTGCTCGAAGACGTTCAGCTGCAGGTCCTCGGTGTCGCGCCGGTTGTAGTTCTCGTGGTAGCGTCCGCGCCAGGCGAAGGTACGCCCCGACGGGTCGGTCGCGAGGCCGTCGAGGTCGATGCCGCGCTTCGCGAGCTTGGCGCGGTCGCGGTCGCGGAAGTCGTGGCCGACGACCCCGACGATGCGGGGCGGCGCGAAGTAGCTCGCGGCGAGGCACGCGTACGCGGCGCTGCCGCCGAGGATGCGTTCGCCCGAGGCGTGCGGCGTGATGATGCTGTCGTAGGCGACGGAGCCGACGACGAGGACGGGGTCGGCCGTGCGGCCGGGGACCTTGATGCGGGTGGGGGAGGTCATGCGAAAAGTTCGGGGCGCGCGGCCTGGAGGCGGTGGAGCGCGAGGAAGGCCAGCGCGTGCGTGGAGGGTTCGGCGGCGGCGGCGCGCAGCGCGTCGCGCGGGTCGACGAGGAGCACCTCGAGTTCCTCGTGCTCGTCGGGCGCGGTCGGCGCGCCGAGGTGGACGCCCTCGAGCAGGACGAAGTGGGCGTGGTTGGATTGGATGGCGGGATTCGGCGCGACGGTGCCGAGCAGCGTGGCGCGCCCGCCGACGTAGCCGGTCTCCTCGGCGGTCTCGCGCGCGGCGGCGACGCGCGGGTCCTCGCCGGCTTCGATCACGCCGCCCGGCGGTTCGACGGAGAGCGCGCGCGTGCCGAAGCGGTGCTGCCGCACGAGCACGAGCCGGCCTTCCGCGGTCACCGGCAGCGCGAGGACCCAGTCGTTGGCGCGGAGCACAAAGAAATCACCCTCCCGATGATCGAGAGGGTGATGGCAGTGTTCCTTGTAGACCCGGAAAACCCTGCAGTCGGCGTGGAGCGCTTCGTGCTGGACGAGCCAGCGGGCGGGCGCCGACATGCTTGGCGATTACTTGGTTTTGAGCTTCTGACCGATCTGCATCTTGTTCGCGTTGACGGTCGGGTTGAGCTCCTGGAGGACCTTGAGGGAGACGCCGACCTTGCGCGCGATGCCACCGAGGGTGTCGCCCTTGGCGACGACGTATTCGCCGGCGCCGGCGGTGACGGTCTTGGTGCCGCCGTTGCCGCCGTTGTTGGCGACGGGGGCGGGCTTCTTCAGCACGGCCTGGATGTCGGAGATCGCCTTCTGGATGGCGGCGTTGTCGGCGGCCATGGCGGTCTTGATCGCGCCGACTTCGCTGACGACGGCGGAGAGTTCGGTGGCGGGAGCCTTGCTCTGCAGGTCGGCCTGGACCTGGGCGGTGGCGGCCTGCGCGGTGGTGGCGGCGGCCTGGGCGGCGTCAGCGGCGG
>JBIISU010000120.1:0-4443 GCA_044340815.1 Opitutales bacterium
GGCGCCCGTCCCGCCCGCCTTCGTGCCGCCCGCCTTCCTTGACCGGGTCGAGCCCACCTATCCCGAGCGTGCCCGCCGCGCGGGCGTCGAGGGGCTCGCCACCGTCCGCGTCCAGCTCGATCCCGCCGGCGCGGTGATCGCCGTCCAGCTGGTCCAGTCCGCCGGCAGCCGCCTCCTCGACGAGGCCGCGCTCGCCGCCGCCCACGCCTCGCGTTTCGCGCCCGCCACCCGCGGGCAGGTGCGCGTCTCCTCCGAGGCGCTCGCTACCTACCGCTTCGAACTTCGCTGACCATGCTCCGTCTCCTCGCCCTCCTCGCCGGTTCCGCGTGCGCCCTCGCCGCGGACGTCCCCGCCCCGGCCGCGCCCAAGCCGGCCGCGCCCGCGCCCGCGCTCGCCCCCCTCGCCCCGGCCGACGCCGCCGCGCTGGTCGCGCTCATCAAGGAGCTCAACGAGGCCATGGGCCGGGGCGACCCCGAGCCGATCATCAAGCACACGCATCCGGCGATCCTGCGGCTGGCCGGTTCGCGCCAGAAATTCGAGGAAGCCGTCCGCGCCTCCGTCAAGGCCTTCGCCGGTTTCCGCTTCGAGGACTGCGCCGTGGGCGCGCCCTCGGCGCCGGTCCGCGCCGGCGACCAGGAGATCGTCTTCGTCCCGCTGGTCATCGTCATGCGGATCGAGAAGAACCGGGTCCGCTCCCAGGGCTTCATGGTCGGAATCCGCACGGTCGGGACGACCGCGTGGGCTTGCCTCGACGGGTCCGGCTTCGCCAAGCAGCCCGCGCTCTTCGCCCAGGTTTTCCCGGGCCTGCCCGCCGACCTCAAGCTGCCGCCGAGCAAGGTCGAACTCCTCAAGTGAGCGGCGCTCGCTCGGCCGGGGGAAGCCCGCGCTGCCGGGCCCGTTGGGCGTTCCCCCTCCGCCGCCTGCGTCAGGGGATGCTATAAGCACTATAGAGGTCGGTGGCGCGCGCGGACTCGCGATGCATCGTTGACCACCTTTGGCCACGACCCAATTTAGGGCGGATGCATCAGCCATACCGCCAGGCGCGCACCGTGGCCATGGGCGCACGACCTGACCTCGCGTCCCCGACCCGACCGGCTACCGATGCCCCGAATCGGCCGGGGATGAACTGAGCCACATGCGCCTCCTCATCGCCGCCTCCAACCTCGGCACCAACGGGGCCGTCGTCTACGCCAAGCGGCTCATCCCCCTGCTGCAGGCCGCCGGTCACGATGTCTGGCTGGCCGCCGAAACGGGCTCTTGGATCGAGCAGAAACTGGCCGGCAAGGTCCCGCACCTGCCGACGACTTTCCGGCGCTGGCCCCTGGATGAGGTCGACCGGATGGCGGCCCTTTGTCGCCGGGAACGCATCGACCTGGTGCATTCGCATCTCACGAGCTCGAGCAATTTCGCCGCGGTGCTGCGGCACTTCCACGGTATCCGCAGCGTCGCGCATCTCCATGCCAGCCAGCCCCGGCTCCATACCGGCTTCCACGATCAGCTCATCGCGGTCTCCGCGGACGTCGCCCGGCGCCAGGCCTGCTTCCCCTGGAACTGGGCGCGGCCGGTCACGGTGCTGACCAATTGCGTCGACAGCGAACGCTTCCGGCCGGCTTCGGCCGATGCGCCCGATCGGCTGCGCGCCGCCGTGGGCGTCGGCCCAGGCACGCCGGTCATCGCCCTCATCGGCGCCATCTCCCGCCGCAAGGGTCAAGATCTCGGCGCGCGCGCCTTCGCCGCGTTGCGCCGCCGCCGACCGGACGCCGTGCTGGCGGTGATCGGCGAAGGCGCCCTGCCGGCGGACGCGCCCATGGAGGGCGTGCGGATGCTCGGCTTCCGGGACGATGTCGACGCCCTCCTGCCGCACGCTTCGGCGGTCATCGTGCCTTCGCGCGAGGAACCCTTCGGCCTGGCGGCGATCGAGGCCATGGCCTGCGGCGTCCCCGTGGTGGGTTTCGCCGTGGGCGGTCTGCGCGAGGTCTTGGCCGGTGGCGCCGGTCTCGCGATTCCGCCCCAGGATACCGAGGCGATGGCCGCGGCCTTGGCGAGTTTGCTGTCGGAGGGGGCGCAGGCGCGCGCCCAGGCCGAAGCTGGTCGTCGCGCCGTGACCGCCCGCTACTCGCCCGCCGCGCATGTCGCGGAACTCGGCGCGATCTACCGGCGCGCCTTGGCCTAGTAGGGGCTGGGGGGCTGGCCGTTGAAACCCTTGAAGCGACGGTGGACCCAGAGGTATTGCTCCGGCGCCGCGCGGATGGCGTCCTCCAGGAGGGCCGTCAGGCGCAAGGTGTCGGCTTCCGCCTCGGCGGAAGGGAAATCCGCCAACTCGGGGCCGATCGTCAGCACGTAGGTGCCGTCCTTTTCGCGGCGCGGGAAGAAGGTGAAGACCGCGGCGCCGGACATCTTGGCCAGGCGGTGGGTCGATGTATTCGTGATGGCGGGCTGTCCGAAGAAGGGCAGCACCGCCGACTGGGGCGTCCACTTTCCTTGGTCGGGCGCATACCAGACGGTTTCGCCGTCGCGGAGGGCCCGGATCAGGCCGGTCAGGTCGCGCATCTCGATGGCGCGGTTGGTCCACGCCGTGCGGTGCCGGCGGAGCAGGTCGGCCAGCACGGGATTGTTCGGGTCGCGGTAAAGGCAGCAGATCGGCGCGCGCAGGGCGAGCATGCGGCCGGCGATCTCGAGCGTGGTGAAGTGGCCGGAGACAAGCAGGACGCCCCGGCCGGCGGCCCGCGCACGTTCCAGTCCGGCCAGGCCCTCGAGGCGGCAGGCCGGCAGGTCGCCGGCGGGGCGCCACCAGCAGCGCCCGACCTCGAGGAGGCCAAGCGCGAGGGACTGGTAATGCCGACGCGCGAGCCGGCGGCACGCCCCGGCGGACAGTTCCGGGAAGCACCGGCGCAGGTTCACCAAGGTCACCTGGCGACGGATGGGCACGCAGTGGAAGACGAAGGCGCCGAAGCCGTCCGCCAGTCGACGCTGCCATGACCACGGGAGCCGGCCGACGAGCCAGAGGAGACCCAGGGCGAGCCGCGTGAGGGCGGCGCCCACGTTGCGGCCGAGTTGGGGGGTGGCCATGCGGCGGGCGCCGGGCGTCGTCTCAGCGCGCGCGCTCCCACGCCTTCACCCAGTCGACCTCGAAGGTGTTCTTCGACGCGTCCTTGAGCCCGTAGCCTTCCTTCGGGCGCTCGCCGTTCCAGCCCTTGATGTTCGATTCGCTCGTGAGCAGCAGGAACTGCGGGGCCTTGGAGCCTGGGCACTTGGCGTCGGTCCATGCGACCGTCCCGTCGAACGTGAAGCGGTAGCCCGAGTCGTCCCACTCCACGCCGTAGTCGTGCCACTCGGCGCCGACCGGCTTGGGGTGCTGGACGGAGCTGTTCTTCTTCTCTTCCTTGTGGCCGTAGGGACCCCAGTGCAGGACCGACTGGTAACCGCCCTTCTTGAGCCCCGTCGTCTCAAGGATGTCGATCTCCACGCCGTCCTCGGCCGCGCCGGCGGCCTTGCCCGACTTGCCGTACGTCGGCGACTGCGCCCAGAAGGCGATCTGCGTGCCCGGCTGGACGCTGAAGCGGCACCGCGCGGCGACCTTGCCCTGGGTCACGGCGAACTTCTTGCGGGTCGTCACGAACCCGCAGTAGGTCGTCCCGTCCGCGTCGGTCCACGTCGTGATCTTCAGGATGCCCTCCTTGAGGTCGACCGCCTTGGGTGAATTCAGCGAATCGCGGCGCTTCCCCGTCTCGATGTTCCAGACTTTCGGGTTCAGCTCGGCGCCGTCGAAGTTTTCCTCGAGCGCGAGTTTCCAGGTCGGCTCGGCGGCGCCGGCGGCGGCCGCGAGGAGGCAGGGGAGGAGGCGGGCGATCATGGGATGGGGAAGTAACGCGGGTCGGCGCCCGTGAGCAAGTCCAGGAGCCGGCCCCAGTCGCCGTCGTCGAGGCGCCGATCCATGATCAACGACGTCTCCGCCGCCGTGCCGCCGGGGCCGCAGCGGACGGACCAGAGCGGGCGGCTGCTGGTCGGGAGCATCGCGAAGCGGATGTCGCCGACGAGGATGGCGCCGTCCGCGCGGTCGTAGGTGTTCCAGCCCTGCGTGAAGACCGAGAAGTCCGCGATGATGTGCGCGCCCGGCGAGAAGGGCGGCGGGTTGCCGGCGCTCGCCGGCGTCCACGCGGCGCGCGTCTCGCCGAGCAGCAGCTGGCGGCCGCCGAACGGCGTCACGCGGACCACCGCGACCTGCCAGCGGCCCTCGTGCAGCCAGATCGCTCGCCAGGCGAGCAGGTTGGAGATGGTCGGCTTCACCGCGAGCTTCGCCGGCGCGACGCCCCGGGTCGCGAGCCAGGCGCGGACGCCCTGCTCGGCGCGACGCTGCTGCCAGACCCCGGCGAGCGCGTAGGCCGAGAACCAGAGCAGCCCGTAGGCGGCGAGGCGGGGCGCATGGCGCCGCCAGGCGAGGAT
>JBIISU010000121.1:0-4439 GCA_044340815.1 Opitutales bacterium
TGGACAGCCGGGAGGTTGGCGGAACCTCCCGACGCGACAACCCGAAACCCCGGGCGCACTCGCTCCTTGAGCCGACGGGGCGCCGCGCCCAGTCTCCGGGGACGCCGGCCATGTCCTACCCGCAACGCCTCCGACTCGCCCGCCAACGGGGCCTCGCGCTTCCGTACGCGCGGACGCTGGCGCGGCTGCGGTCGCCGCAGGCGATCCAGGACTTCCTCGTCGACCTGCCCCAGAACTTCGAGCCGGACGGGGATACGGCGCGCTCGGTGCAGTCCACCTTGGCGGCCGGCCGCGCCCACTGCATCGAGGGAGCGATGGTCGCGGCGTTCGCGCTCTGGCTGCAGGGCCACCCGCCCCTGTTGCTGGACTTCAGCGCGCACCAGGACATGGACCACGTCATCGCGCCGTTCCGGGTCGGCGGCAAATGGGGCGCCATCTCGAAGACGAACTACATCTGCCTGCGTTGGCGCGACCCGGTCTACCGGAGCGTGCGCGAGCTCGCGATGTCCTACTTCCACGAATACGCGAAGGGTCCCCGCAAGACGCTGCGCAGCTATTCGCGGCCCTTCGACCTGCGGACCGTACCGACGGCCCGCTGGGTGAACTTCCCGACGGATTGCTGGGAGATCGCCGACCGCATCACGGCGGCGCGGCACTACGAGATCGTCAGCCCCGCCGAGGCGCGCTGGTTGCGGCACCGCGACGCCGTCGAGGTGCGCTCCGACCGGCTGACCGTCTTCCCGATCCCGGCCGGCAAGAAACGCCGGCTCTGAGGCTCAGCGCCTCCCGTCGTACCAGAGTTCGCAGGTTTCGGGCCGCTTCGCGGCGCGGCCCGCGGTGAACAGCATCCGGAACAGGAAGCGGGCGGTCTCGCGTAGCGTGTAGAGCTTGAGCTTGCGCGACGACGTCCGCAACGGATGCCGCGCGAGGATGCCGAAGCGCAGGCCACGCCGGCGCGCGAGGGCCTTGAGCCGGCGGCTCAGGAAGACCTCCTCGCCGGCGTAGTACTCCGTGCCGAACCCCCCGACCTCCCGGAAGGCGGCCGCCTCGACCCAGACGCAGGACCCGGCGGCCCAACCCGCGAGCCGGCTCCAGAGGTTCCAACCCCCGCAGAAGAAGCGGGCGTAGCGCGGCGTGCCCGGCTCGAGCTCGACCGTGCTCCCGCCGCCGAGATGGCGGCCAGCCGCGATGCGCCCGGCGATGTCCGCGAACAATTCCCGGGAGGGCAGCGAGTCGGCGTCGATGAAGACGAACCAGTCGCCGGTGGCGGCGCGGGCGCCGGCGTCGCGGGCCCGGCCGATCTGGTTGACCGGCTCGAAGACGACCGTGGCGCCGGCCGCGCGCGCGAGCTCGGCGGTGCGATCGGTGGAGTTGTTGTCGCACACCACGCATTCCCAGGACCACCCGCGGTCGCCGAACGCGCCGGCGGCGGCGCGGACCGCGGCCAACGTGGCGGGCAGGAGCTTCTCCTCGTTGAACGCGGGGATGACGACGCTGACGCGCATCAGCGCCGGGCGGCGGCCTTCATCGGGCGGCTTCGAAGGCGCAGGCGGCGGCGCCGACCACCCCGACGTTCCCGCCGAGCGCGGCGGGCAAGATCGTGCAGACGGCGGCGAGGCGCGGGAAGGCGTAGGCGAAGGCCTTCGCCCGCATCGGGACGAAGAGCGCGTCGCCCGCGGCGGTCACGCCGCCGCCGACCACGATGATGTCCGGGTTGAAGGTGTTGATGACGGCGCCGAGGCCGCGGCCCAGGTAGTCGATCGACTGGTCCCAGATCTCCGTCGCGAGCGGATCCTTCTGCGCGAGCGCCTGGAAGAGGTGGTAGGTCGTGACCTGCTCGATGGTCCCGGCGAAACCGAGGATGCTCGACGGCCGGCCGGCCGCGAGGGCCTCGCGCGTGCGGCGCGCGATGGCGGTGCCGGAGGCGTAGGCTTCCCAGCAACCCAGGTTGCCGCAGCCGCAACGGGGGCCATCCATCGTCAGCGGGATGTGGCCCAGCTCGGCGGCGTTGCCGTTGGCGCCGCGCATCAGGCGGCCATCGATGACGGCGCCCCCGCCGATGCCGGTGGAGATGGTCAGGTAGACGAGGTTGCGCTTCCCCTTGCCGGCGCCGAACACGTATTCGCCGAGGGCGGCCGCGTTGCAGTCGTTGTCGATGCGGGCCGGCAGGTTGCCGAAGGCCTTGCTGAGTTCGCCTTCGATGGAGTAACCGGTCCAACCCGGGAGGTTCGGGGAGCCGTCGACGCAGCCGCGGGCGGTGTCGAGCGGGCCGGGCGAGGCGATCCCGATGGCCAGCAGGTCGGTCGGCTTGAGCTTGAGCTCGGTGAGCAGCTGCTGGGCGGCGGCGGCGACGCGCTGGACGGCCTGGGCCGGACCGGCCTCGGCCAGGGTCTCGACGCGACCGGAGCCGAGGACGGTGCCATCCTCGGCGACCACGCCGAAGGCGAACTTGGTGCCGCCGAGATCGAAAGCTAGGACTTTGCGCATGGGAAAGGGGTCAGTCGCGGGCCGGACGCCGGTAGTCGTCCTGTAGGCGGACGACATCGGTCAGGTCGGGCGTGGAGACTTCGAGGAGGACGCTGTCCTCGAGGGCCTCGAAGCGGTGGATGGTGCGGACCGGAATGTGCAGGGCCTGCCCGGCCGACCAGACGATGGGCGCCGCCAGGGATACCGTCGCCGGGTCTTCACCCGGCGCCAGCGGACGGAAGACGAGGTTCACGCGACCGGACAGCAGGAAGAGCGTCTCGATCTTGCGTTCGTGGTATTGGAGGCTGAGCCGGCGGCCCGCCTTCACCTCGAGCACCTTGCCCGCGTAGGCGGATTGGTCGGCGTACCAGAGCTCCCGGCCCCAAGGCTTCTCGACGATCTTCGGACTGTGCAACGGTGACGACATCGACCCCGAGGTTCTGCCCCATGCCCGCCGTTTAGCCAAGCAAATCCCCGAGGAAGTCCGGCTGATCCGCGGCGCCAACGACCGGTTCGATCAGCCGCGGCCCATCGCAAGCCACGCGGTTCACGTCGGCCGAGACGCGGTGGACGGCCAAGGCGCGGTCCGGGGCCGTGGCCGCCAATGAGGCAAAGTCCACCGGGCCGAAGGCCCGCTCGGCCAACCAAGCCGCTTGCTGCGGCCCCGTCAGCAGGACCGGCATCCGCGAGTGGACCTCGCCGGCCTCGCGGTTGGGGGCGACGGTGACCAGGCAGAGCGTCCGGCGCATCGTGCCATCCGGCCGCACCTGCAGGGACCACAGGCCGCCCACGGCGAGGGGACCCCCGTCCGCGGCGCGGAAGTAATAGGGTATTTTCTGGCGACCCTCCGTCTTCCATTCGAAGTAACCGTCAATCGGCACGAGGCAGCGCCGCAGGCGCGCCGCATCGCGGAACGTCGGGCGGTCGAAGATGCCCTCGGCCCGCGCATTGGCGTGGCCTTCTTCCCGGAGCTCGGGGGCGGCCCACGCCGGGACGAAGCCCCAGGCCAAGGCCTCCGCCTTCAGCGCGCCTTGCTCGCGGCGCAAGCAGAGGAGCGGGGTGCCCGGGGAGATGTTGTAGCGCGGAGCAAGGGCGGGCGCGACGGCGCCATGGCTCCGGAGGAGCTCCTCATGGCGGGAAAACTGGGTGACGCGGCCGCACATGTCGTCGGCCTACCAATGGGGCGGACGTTCGTCGGCGGGGGGACCGGACTCGGCCCCGTCGGCGGCCTGGGCCGTCTTGGCCTCGAGGCGGGCCAGCCGGTCGACGAGCTTGGCGACCTCGCGCGAAAGTTCGAGCACCACGCGGTCCTGCTGTTCGACATGGCGCTGGAGGAAGGCGATGCGCTCCTCCATTTCGCGGCGGCTGGGATCCATGCGCCCGACCTTAGGGGGCCGGCCCGCGAGCGCAAGCCGGGTCAGAGGCCGCAGTCGCGCTTGGCCGCGGCGAAGGCCGCCAGCGCCTCGTCCAGCTCCGCGCGGGTGTGCGCGGCCGACAGCTGGGTGCGGATGCGCGCCTTGCCCTGGGCGACCACGGGGTAGAAGAAGCCGACGGCGTAGACGCCATGTTCGAGGAGCGCGGCGGCGAACTTCTGCGCCAGCACGCCGTCGCCGAGCATGATCGGCACGATCGGATGCTCGCCGGGCGGGAGGGTGAAGCCGAGCTCCGTCAGGCCCTTGCGCCAATAGGCCGCATTGGCCATGAGTTGGTCGCGCAACTCGGTCGAGGCGCGGAGCAGCTTCAGGATGGCGAGGGTCGTGGCCACGATGACCGGCGCGACCGAGTTGGAGAAGAGGTAGGTGCGGCTCTGCTGGCGGAGGATCTCGATGACCTCCCGGCGGCCGGACGTGTAGCCGCCGCTGGCGCCGCCGAGCGCCTTGCCCAACGTGCCGGTGATGATGTCGACCCGACCTTGGCAGCCGCGATGCTCATGGGTCCCGCGGCCGGTCTTCCCGAGGAAGCCGACGCCATGG
>JBIISU010000122.1:0-4406 GCA_044340815.1 Opitutales bacterium
ACCGCCCGGCCGTCCGGCAGGAAGTCGAGCGCCGAGGTGTAGAGCGGGGCTTTCCAAGGGTTGGCTTCGGGGAGCTTGATCCGGTCGACCACGTAGGGCTCGCCGACCTTGGTCGAAAGTTCGCCCGTGGTCTCGATCGTCTGCGGCCAGCGCCGACCGGGAGCGGCGGGCGCGCCCGCCTCCGGCCAGCCCTCGGGCCGGGCGGCGCCGACGGGGGCGTAGGCCACCTCGACGTACTGCTTGCCGGCGGGCACCCGGTAGACTTCCCAAGCGCCCAGGCAATCGCGACGCCCGGGCCCGCGGACGCCGATCCGCGGGGCGTCGACGGCGCGGCCCAGCAGGATGGTCACGCCGGTCGCGGTCTCGGTCTGGATGCCCCTGACGATGACCTGCGCTTCGTTGGAATCCACGACCCGCGGCGTTTCGCTGACCCGATCGGCCGCGCCCGGCACCTCGAAGGTCAGGACCCCATCGCCGAGCGGCTGGAAGCACGCCAGGCGATAGGAACCACCCGCCGCGAAGGTGCGGGCCGGACCTTCCTTCGGCTGGAAACTCGTCCGGAGCAATTCCTGGTCCCGGAGAGGGCCGTACCCGGTGCGTCGGCCCAGCGCGGCCGCGTTTTCGCCCACGGCGAGGCCGGCCAGGTCGTCGTCGGTGGAGAAATAGGTGGCGCCGAGCGACGACGGGTACTCGCCGCGCGACATCAGGTTCATCTCGCTGACGAACTTGCCGGACCAGCCGCCGACGACGCGGGCCAGTTCGGTGTCGTACGCGATCGCGTGGCGCCCCTCCTCGCCGAGCCGCAGCGCGACCCCCTTGAGGGCCGTGTGCTCGGCGGTGCCGTCGGGCTTCCGCTCGACGCCGACCGTGGCGAAGAGCCAGCGTCCCGGAGCTTCCGCCGGTTCCTTGGCCGGGGTCTTCTTGCCTTGGCCGAAGGCCAGGACCGCGGAGCACAGCAGGGCGACGACGTAAGGACGCATGTCGCGAGCAAAGCGCCCTCCCCTGCCTAGGCAAACCCGGACTCGGTCACTTCTTCTCGCGGTCGGTGCCGGGCAGCACGTAGCGCTTCTGCTTGCCGAGCGGCGCGACCTGCCGCGCGCTTTCCTGCTGGTTCTTGATGGCGAGGTCGAGCGCCTTGTCGGAAGTGTCGATCGGCTCATCGGTGGTCGTCGACTTCCCGTCCTTGTCCTTCTTCTTGCCACCCTTCGACGAACCGTCGCCGCCGCCCTGTTCGGCGTCGATCTTCAGGGCGGGCTTGTTGTGGTCCTCGACCCAGCGGAAGGCGCGGTCCTCGACGTCCTTGATCTCCGCGGCGGTCAACTGAGCCTGCATGCGCCCCTTCAGGAGGCCGATGTCATGGGGGGTCGAACCGGTGGAGATCTGCAGGAGGATGTGGTAGTAGGCGCGCTGCGGGTCGGGCTTCGACTTGCCCTTGCCGTCCGCCGAAGGCACCCCCTCGGCGTAGAACCTCGCCAGCCCCGCGTTGCAGCCGGTCTCGGGATGATTGGCGGCGTAAAGGCGATCCAGCCAGTAGAAGGCGTTCGCGGGATCGTGGACCTCCGGCTCGGTGCGGAGCGAAAGGCGGGCCAGGTACATCATGCCTGCCGAATGACGTTGCCGGGCCGATCGCTCGAACCACTCGCGGGCCTCGGTCAGGTTGCGGCCGATCCCGGTGGCGGCGAACTGGTTCTCGTAGTAATGGCCGACCACCACCTGGGCCTGCGGATCGCCCTGCGAGGCTTCGCGGTAATGGGGGATAACGGACTGCTGGGCGGCGGCCAAGCCGGGCAGGAGGCAGAGCAGGAGCAGCGTCAGGCGGGACATGCGCCCAGGATGGAGCCCCCGCCCCGGCGGGGCAAGCCGACACGGGACGAGGAGCCTTCCAAACCCGACAGTAGGTTTATACTAACTTAGAGCGTGCGGAGGTAGGCCACCAGGTCGGCGACGGACTGGTCCGTGAGGCCCATCTGCGAGGGGTACAGCATCAGGGAGCGCTTGAGGGGGGCGAGCTCCTTGACCTTGGCCTTGGGGATGGTCTGGACGACCCCACCCACGCACTTGAGCATGATCGGGTCGGCGTCGCTGAGCACGATGCCGTGCACCACCACCCCGTCGGTGGTCGTCAGGCGCACGCCCTCGAAACCGTGCGAGATCTCCGCGGACGGGCGGGCGATGCCGAGCACGACGGTCTCGACCGACTGCTGCTTGCCGTAGGTGGTGAGGTTGGGGCCGTAGTCCATGCCCTGGTCGCCCAGGCGGTGGCAACCGAGGCAGACCGCGGCGGCGGCCTTGCCGCGGACGGCGTCGCCCTTCAGGGCGGCGATCTGCTCGATGGCGGACAGGGGCTTCGCGTCCGGCGCCTCGGGCAGGAGGTCGACGGGCATGACGACGGCCTTCGCCGGGTCGTAGAGACCGCGGAGCTTCATGACCTTCTCGACGTCGAATTCCTTCCAGTCATTGCCCTTGCGGCTCTGCAGCCACCAGTTGGCCAGCTCGCGGTGGACGAAGTTCTTGTCGAGGGCGAGCTCGACCATCGTCGTGGCGGCGGCGGCGCTCTTGGTGAACGCCAGGCCCGTCAGGGCGACCTTCGCCTCCTCCTTGGTGAGCTTGCCCGAGAGCAGGCGCTCGCGGACGCCGGCGACGGACTGCGGCGGGTGCAGGCGCCAGGTGAGCGCGGCGAAGGCCGGCGACCAGTCGGCGGGGGCGGCGCCCAGCTCCTTGGTGAGCGCGGCGTAGACCTCGGCCTCGCGGTCGATGGCGCCGAGGCCGATCGCCTCGAGGTAGGCGCGGTCCTTGCCGTCGAAACCCTTGGCGACGGTCACCAAGGTGGCGACGGCGGCCGGCGTCCTGAAGTCGCGGAGCGCGAGCGCGACCTCGCGGCGAACCGCCGGCGAGGCGTCGGTCGCGGCGGACTGGCAAAGGGCGAAGACGTCGCGACCGGCGGAGCGCAGGGCGCGGAAGGCGACCAGGCGGCGGGTGGCGTCGGCGGAGGCGAGTTCCTGGCGGGCGCGGGCGGCGCCCTTCTCGCCCAGTTGGGCAAGCAGCCAGACGGCGCGCGCGGCCACGTAGGGATTGGCGTCGGCGAGGAGCGCGGCGACGTCGTCGACGACCTTATCGCCCTGGGCCTTCAGGCGACCGAAGGCGGCGCCCCGGACGTTCGGGGCGGGGCTGCGCAGCGCGAGGAGCTGGCCCTCGGTGGTGGCTAGGTCGATCTTCGGGACGACCGACTTGAAGCCCTTGGGGGCGAGGCGGTAGATCGTGCCGGTGTAGCGGTTGTCGCGGGTGCCGTGGCCGCCCACGCCGGGGTCGTACCAGTCGGCGAAGTAGATCGCGCCATCGGGACCGACGGTGACGTCGGCCGGACGGAACATCGTCTTGAGCACGCCGGTGGCCCGGCCACCGAGGAAGTCGGAGCCCGCCCATTCCTTCTCCTTGTTGGAGGTGATGAAGTCGAAGCGCTCGAGCTTCATGCCGGCGCCGTCGGGCTTGGGGAAATAGCCGAAGACGACGTTCTTGCCGGCCTCACACGCGAGGAGCAGCCCGTTCCACTTGTCGCCGAGCGCGCCGTTCTCATAGAAGGCCACGCCGGTCGGCGAGCCGCCGCCGTAGACGTCGCCCGCGGGCATGGTGTTCGGGTCCTCCTGGCGCCACTCGGCGGTCGGGGTGTCCTGGCCGGGACGCTTGTCCGCGCCCCAGGAGCGCTTGCCGTCGAGCGAGGCGAAACCGGCGTTGCCGCCTTCCATCACCAGCGAGACGCGGCACGCGGGCGGGTCGTCGTTGTCGCTCTGGTAGAGGTCGCCGAAGGAATTGATGGCCTGCTCGTAGCTGTTGCGGTAGTTGTGGCCGACGATGCGGAGGTCGGAGCCGTCGGCGTTCATGCGCACCGAGAAGCCGCCGATCCAGACGTTGCCGTCGTCGCTGCGCTTGCCGGCGATGCCGCCGAGCATGTAGGGGCTGCCCATGTAGAAATGGCGGCCGGCCTTGTCGATGAAGTCGGCCCCGGTGTTGCCCTGGTTGAAGTTCCACTTGCCGTCGGGACCGACGGTCACGCTATGCAGGGAGTGGTCGTGCTGGCGCCCGTTGAAGCCCGTCAGCAGGACCTCGCGCTTGTCGACGGCCGGATCGAAGACGCCGTCGCGGTTGACGTCGGTGTAGACGAGCAGGTCCGGCGGCTGCGAGACCACGACCTTCCCGTCGATGGCGGCGACCCCCAGCGGCGAGGCCAGGGCCGTCTCCTGCGTGAAGACCGTCACCTTGTCGGCCTTGCCCGCGCCGGTGGTGTCCTCGAGGACCACGATCCGGTCGCCTTCCTTGCGGCGCCCGCCCTTGCCGCGGTAATTCACGCCCTCGGCGACGAAAAGGCGCCCCTTCTCGTCGAAGTCGATGTTGGTGGGATTGAAGAGCTG
>JBIISU010000123.1:0-4382 GCA_044340815.1 Opitutales bacterium
TCCGGGCATAGTCCCTGCTATACCCCTTCCGGGACCACCCACCTGCCGAACATGGACAAGGACAAGAACAACAATTTCACGCCCCGCGCCCGCAAGGTCGTGGAGCTCGCCCGGGCCGAAGCCCGCCGCTTCCACCACAACTACGTGGGTACCGAGCACATCCTGCTCGGGCTCATCAAGCTCGGCGAGGGCGTCGCGGTCAACGTCCTCGGCCGCATGGGCCTCGACCTCAAGAGCGTCCGCGCCGCCGTGGAGAAGCAGGTCGGCCCCGGTCCCGAGGAGGCCAAGCAGCCCGACACCATCCCCCTGACTCCCCGCGTCCAGAAGGTCATGGCGCACGCCACGACCGAGGCCCGCAGCCTGGGCCATGCCTACGTGGGTACCGAGCACATCCTGCTGGGCCTCCTCAAGGAAGGGGAGGGCGTCGCCGCCCGGGTGCTGCTCACCCTGAACGTCGACCTCGAGCGTTGCCGCAAGGAGATCCTGGCCGACATCGACCCGTCCGCCGCCTCCGCCGAGGCCACCGACAAGCCCGGCGAAGACGTCCCCTCCTCCGAGGAGCCGTCCGACGAGCCGCCGCCCTCCCGCAAGTCGGGCGAGGAAGGCGGCCGCGCCGGCCGCGGCGAGCGCTTGTCCCTGCTGAAGACCTTCGGGCGCGACCTGACCGAGCTGGCCAAGGCCGGCGAACTCGACCCCGTGATCGGCCGCAAGGAGGAGATCCGCCGCGTGGTGCAGATCCTCTGCCGCCGCACCAAGAACAACCCGGTGCTCATCGGCGAGGCCGGCGTGGGCAAGACGGCCATCGTCGAAGGGCTCGCCCAGGAGATCGCCGCCGGCGTCGTGCCCGAGATCCTGCTCGACCGCAAGGTCATCACCCTCGACCTCGCCCTGATGGTCGCGGGCACCAAGTACCGCGGCCAGTTCGAGGAGCGCATCAAGGGCGTGATGGATGAGATCAAGCGCGCCAAGAACGTCATCCTCTTCATCGACGAGATGCACACCATCGTCGGCGCCGGCGCGGCCGAGGGCGCGATGGACGCCTCCAACATCCTCAAGCCGGCCCTGTCGCGCGGCGAAATCCAGTGCGTCGGCGCGACGACCCTCGCCGAGTACCGCAAGCACATCGAGAAGGACGCCGCCCTCGAGCGCCGCTTCCAGTCGGTCAAGGTCGACGACCCGTCGCCCGACGACGCCATCCTGATCCTCCGGGGCATCCGCTCCAAGTACGAGGACCACCACAAGTGCGAGTACACCGACGCCGCCATCGAGGCCGCCGTCCGCCTCTCGCACCGCTACATCACCGCCCGCCACCTGCCCGACAAGGCGATCGACGTGATGGACGAGGCCGGCGCCCGCGCCCGCATCCGTTCGCTCAACCTCCCGCCCGAGCTCGACGCCGCCCAGGCCGACATCGACCGCGTCGTCCTCGAGAAGGAGGAGGCGTCCCGCCACCAGAAGTTCGAGGAGGCCGCCAACCTGCGCGACCAGGAGAAGAAGCTGCGCGCCAAGCGCGAGAAGATGCTCGAGGAGTGGCGCAAGAAGCGCGACGAGAAGCGCATCGTCGTCACCGAGGACGAGATGCTCCACATCGTCGCCGATTGGACGGGCGTCCCGCTCAACCGCCTCGAGAAGAAGGAGACCCAGAAGCTCCTCGACCTCGAGCAGGACCTGCAGCGGGCGGTCATCGGCCAGGAGCGCGCCTGCGAAGTCATCGCCCGGGCCCTCCGCCGCTCCCGCGCCGACCTCAAGGATCCGCGCCGCCCGATCGGCTCCTTCCTCTTCCTCGGCCCCACCGGCGTCGGCAAGACGCTGCTGGCCCGCTCCCTTGCGGAACGCATGTTCGGCGAGTCCGAGGCGGTCATCCAGATCGACATGTCCGAGTACATGGAGAAGTTCACGGTCTCGCGCCTGATCGGCTCCCCGCCCGGCTACGTCGGCCACGACGAAGGCGGCCAGCTCACCGAGCAGGTGCGCCGCAAGCCCTACTCCGTCGTCCTGTTCGACGAGATCGAGAAGGCCCACCCCGACGTCATCCAGCTCCTCCTGCAGGCGCTCGAGGACGGCCGCCTGACCGACTCCCTCGGCCGGGTCGTCGACTTCCGCAACACGATCATCATCCTGACCTCCAACGTGGGCGCCGACGTCCTCCAGCGGAGCAATTCGCTGGGCTTCGACGCCGGCGTCAGCTCGACGCGCGACTACGAGAAGCTCAAGGAGCGCATCATGGACGAGACGAAGCGCGCCTTCAAACCCGAGTTCCTCAACCGCCTGACCGACATCGTCATCTTCCAGCAGCTCGCCAAGGAGCACATGTCCAAGATCGTCGACATCGAGGTCGCCAAGGTCGCCAAGCGCCTGCTGGACCTCGGCGTGAAGCTGGTGGTCAACGAGGCCGCCCGCGGCTACCTGGTCGAGAACGGCTGGGACGAGAAGTACGGCGCGCGTCCGTTGCGCCGGGCCGTCGAGCGCCTCCTCGAGGACCCGCTGGCCGAGTCCATCCTGCGCGCCGAGTTCAACAAGGAGGAGCCGGTCATCGTCTCCGTGGGCGACAAGGGCCTGGTCTTCACGCAGAAGAAGAGCGGCTCGATCGAGCCCGGGGCCTGAGCCGGTGGACCGGCGCGGCGTCATCGCCGGGGTCCTCGGGGCGACCGCCATCGCCCTCGGGGCCTTCGGCGCCCATGGCCTCAAGGAGCGCCTGGCGGCGATCCCCGAGGCCGCCGGGTGGTGGCAGACGGCGACCTTCTACCTGCTCACCCACGCGTTGGCCGTCGGGGCGCTCCGCGGCGGCGCGGCGGGCTGGTTGTGGACCATCGGCGCCGCCGTCTTCAGCGGGACCCTCTACGCCCTGGCGCTGGGCGCGCCGCGTTGGTTGGGCGCGGTGACGCCGCTCGGCGGCAGCCTGCTCATCGCGGGTTGGCTCGTGCTCGCGTGGCGCTCCACCCGTCCCGTCGCGCCCTCCGCCTGAGGTTCAGCGCTTCGTCGCGGCGCTGCGGATGTCGATCTCGTCGACGTAGAACTCCGTGGACTCGTTGGCGTTGCTGATGAAGCCGAGCCAGCCGAGGTGGTCGAACTTCGGACTGCGGAAGGGCAGTCCCTTGACCTCCTGCGTGGCCTCGCCCTTCGGCGTCAGGCGCACGGTCCAGGTCTTGGGCGCGCCCGCGCCGAGCTCGGCGACGATCTCCAGGCGGAGCCAGCGCCGGAGCGGCACGGGTAGGTTGAGGCCTGGGACGCCGGTGAGGCGGCCGTCCTTGATCGTCAGCACCGGACCCGTGGCGTAGGGGTTGCCGGCGGTCCGCCACTCGTGGATGAAGTAGGCCTTCGGTTCCAGGAAGAGGTCGAAGGTCACGGTGCTCGTGCCGGCCCGGTGGTTGGGCGCGAACGTCAGCATCGGGTAGTGCGAGCCCGGCAGGCCGGGCGCATCCCGGAAGAGCAGGCTCTGCTGGCCCGCGGAGGCCTGCGCCCCGGTCAGGAGCAGCGCATCGGTCGGTGCCTCCGTCTTGGCCGGCGCCATGCCCGGCTTGTTCTGGCGGCTGAGGCTGCCGCGCGCGGAGGGGAAGGGGTACTGCGGGTTGGTGATCCGACCCTCGAAATCTTGGTGCAGGTTGAGCGCGGGGGCCGACGGTTTGGCGGGCCGCGGCGGGGTCGGCGCGCGTTCGAAGGTCGCGGCGACCCGGCGCCACGCCTCGCCGATCACGCCCATCTTCTCGACCTCCAGCGGCCGGAAGCCCAGCGCCAGCGCCGGCGAGCCCGGTCGCAGGCGGAAGTCGCGTTGGCCGGCGTCGACGAAGAGCGGGTCGGCCACGACGGACCCGGCGTCCTGGCCGGTGCGCTGCCAGGCTTCGAGGCTGGCTTTGCCCGCGGGCGGGAAGAGGACCGGGCGACCGGAGTAGTCCCAGTAGAGGTTCCCGCGCATCAGGTAGTTCTCCGGGGTGCCGCGCCATTCATGGCCGAGGAGGCCGCCTTGGTCGTAGACCACGAGGTTGCGTTCGAACACGAAGGAGCGGTGCGTCTCCTGGCGCGAGCGTTCCACCTGCGACTCCTCGGCGAAGGCCAGGATGTTGTTCCGGATGATGTTGTCCTTGCCGTAGTGCTGGTGGAAGCCGCCGTCCGTCGTGTCGTGGACGAGGTTGCCCTCCATCGTGATGCCGGTGCTGCCCTCGTCGGTGTAGAGGCCCCAGCCGCCGTAGCTGAAGCAGCTGACGTGGTGGATGTGGTTATGGCTCACCGAGGTGCCTTCCGACGGACCGAGCGTGTAGACGCCGCCCATGTCGCTCAGGAGGCCTTGGCCGAGGTGGTGCAGGTGGTTCCATTCGACCTTGTTCCGCTTGGCGCGGCTCGGGGCATAGCCCCAGCGCCAGCCCACCGAAACCGCCGAGTAGAAG
>JBIISU010000124.1:0-4368 GCA_044340815.1 Opitutales bacterium
TAGCCCGAATCCCAGAGCGAGTAGATGAACCAGCGGTCGTCGGGGTTGGTGCCGAGCGCGCGGCGCTGGAAGCCGAAGTAGCCCTGGCCGAAGCCGAGCACGCAATTGTAGGTCGCGGCGGGACCGGGCGCGGACTTCGCCTCGGCGTAGGCCCAGAGCGCCGTCTCGCCCTTCGGCACGGGGTAGCCGTAGTGCACCGACTGCGCGTTGCCGTTGGGCAGGGACCAGAGGTTGGCGTTGGTGCCCTTGCGGAGCAGCAGGCCGTTCACGGTCAGCGGCGCCTCGCCGTCGGCCTGGCTCGTCAGCGCGATCAGGTAGGTGCCGGCCTTGGGGAACGAGAGGGTGAAGTCGGCGGACGTGGTCAGCTTACCGGTGCCGGTCAGGGCGAGGTCGGTCACCGCCGAGCGCGTGCGCACGGCCTCGAGGTCGTCGGTGGCCGTCACCTGCAGCGTCCGCTTGGCGCCGGCCGCGAGGTTGAAGCGGGCGGCGAAGGCGACGTCGCCGGCCTTTTCGACGACGATGGGGACGAGCAGGCGTCCCGCGCCCTTGAAGGTGGCGGCGCCGACGTTGCCGCGGTCGCCCAGGGTGACTTCCTTGCCTTCGGCGTAGGCGGTCCGGAAGTGCGCGACCGGCGTGGCGACGGCGTCCTGGCCGAACTTGAAGCCGGTGACGACGACGGCGCCCTTGCGCTCGACGGCCTCGAGGGTGAGGTAGGTCGGCAGGTTCGCGGAAACCTTGGCGACGCCGAGGTCGACCCACTGGGTTTCGCCGTTGCCTTCGACGCTGCCGGCGAGGTCCTTGCCCGCGAGACGGCCTTTGAAACCGGTCTTCGCGCCCTTCGCGAGCTTCACCTGGACGGCGACGGCGACGTTGCCGTCGGCGGCGAAGGTGAAGCAGGCCATCAGGCCCTTGTCGCCGTTGAAGGTGGCCACACGCTTGCCGGCGTCTTCGCTGAACCGAGCGCCGAAACGCGTCGGGCCCGCGGATTCGAGGCCGACCTCATTCGCGGCGGCGGCGAGGATCAGGCAGGGCAGGGCGGCGAGGGCCGCGAGGAGGCGGAGGGTGGGGCGCATCGGGGAAGCCCCTTTTCTGGACGCTGCTGACCCTCAATCCAATCCAAACATATGGCGTTTAACGGGCGTGAAGGAGGGGCGATGCAGGTTGACCGGTTGATTAGTTGGCCAGTTGGCCAGATAGCTAAGGTTGATCCGTTGATCAGTTGGCCGGAGGGGTGCCTAAAGCCTCTACGCCTGACCCTGTCCCTAACCTCAATTCATTCCTGCTTAGGTGAAGGATCCGTCGACCTTACTAGTCGGTGTCTCTAACTTTTCCGGCCAACTGGC
This sequence comes from Opitutales bacterium, assembly GCA_044340815.1. GTDB lineage: Bacteria > Verrucomicrobiota > Verrucomicrobiia > Opitutales > UBA953 > UBA953. Next base: position 1,344 of record JBIISU010000124.1, read on the forward strand.
CAACGGTTCAACCGATCAACCAACTTCAAAACCTCCTCGTATACCCGACGTACGCCGACCGGGGCTGGGCGCCGAAGCCGATGCCGGCCGGCGGGGCGTCCTCGCCGAAGAGGTTCTCGACGCGCAAGGAGAGCTCGCTGCGCGCATCCAGGGCGTAGCGGACCCAGAGGCGCACATAGGCGGCGTCCGCCAAGTCCACGCGCTGGCCCAGGTTCCAGTCATAGTCGACGCGGCCGCGCAGCAGGGTCACCGCCCCGCCGAAAGTCCAGTCGTCGTTCGGAGCGAGTTCGGCCCCGGCGTTGAGCGTCAGGCGCGGGCGTCGCAGCAACGCTTGGCCCGCCGCGGCCACGCCCTGGTAGTCCGGCGAGAGCACCTCGGTGTCGAGCAGCGTGGCCGCGCCGAAAAGCCGCAGCCCCTTGAGTGGCCGGCCGGCGGCGCCGAGCTCGAGGCCCTGCGTGCGCGCCTTCGCGACGTTGAAGGTCTTGTAGAAGTCGGCCGGGTCGTAGTCGATCAGGTCGGTCAGATTGTTGCGGAAGGCCGCGAGCGTCACCGACAGTTCGCCCGGGATGCGGCTCTCGTAGCGCAGGCCGACTTCGCCGCCGGTGTTGGACTCCGGCCGCAACGCCCGGTTGCCCGAGGTGCCGTAGGCGAGGTCGTTGGCCGCCGGCGCCCGGTAGGCCGAGGCGATCTTCGCCTCCGCCACGAGTTCCTTGCCGAGGCGACGCGCGTAACTGAATTCCGCCGTCGTCTTGCCCGCGAAATCGGTGTGCTCGTTGCGCCGCCAGGCCGCGCGGAAGCGGTCCGCGGTGGTCGCGCGCCAATCGGCCCGCGTCCAGACGCCGAGCGTCTCATGCGTGTCGCTCCACGTCGTGGAAAGGCCGTCCAGCGCCAGTTGGTCGAACGTCGTGCGCTCGTACGTCGCGCCGACGCCGACGGTCAGGTCCGGGCGCAGTTTCCAGTCCGCGAAGGCCGTGAGCTCATCCCGGTCCAGGAGGAAACGCTGGTGGTACGCGAAGGGGCCGAAGAAGTTGACACCGTCGACCAGGCTCGTGACGGCGGAGCCGCCGCGCGACCAGAAGGCCACCGCGTTCACGCGGTCGTCCTCGTAGCGGAGGCCGGGCGAGAGCATCCAGCCGGAGTCCTTCTGCCAGTCGTTTGGGTCGCCCGCGGCCGGGGCGCCCGCGGATTGCCCCGGCAGGCCAGCCTTCGCCAGGTCCGCCGAGCCGACCAGTTCGAGCACCAGCTTGGGCGATAGCCGCCAGGCCGACTTCACCAACGCGTTGGTGGCCTCGCGGGCGCCGTTGACGCGCCAACCGTCGTCGCGGGTGCTCGTCAGGGCGACGGACGTGCCGCTGCGCGCGGCGTTCCGGCCCTGCGCATCGTTGGTCAGCCAGCTGAAGCCCGCCATGGTGCGGCCGTAGGAGCCGGCCTCGACTTGCCACGCGCCGCCGACGGTATCGGTCAACGGGTCGGCGAGCCGGAGGTCGACGACGCCGCCGAGGGCGTTCGCGCCGTAGAGCGAGGAGGACGGCCCGCGCAGGATCTCCACCGAGCGCAGCCCGAAGAGCCGGTAGCGGCCCATCTCGTAGGAGCCCGAGAAGCCGGGCGGCAGACGCCGGCCGTCGAGCAGCAGGGCGCTTTGCGAGGAATTGGTGCCGCGGATGAAGACCGAGGCCTGGGAGCCTTCGCCCGTTTGCTCCGTGGCATACAGGCCCGGGGTGGTCGCCAGGGCGCCGGCCAGGGTCGTCAGGCCGCTGTCCGTCGCCTCGGCCACGATGACGCGGCTGACGGAGGGCGAGGCTTCCTCGAGCGGGGCAGGGTGGCGCGTTTCGACGACGACGGTTTCCGGCAGGCGGGTGGGCGCCTGGGCGAGGAGGAGGTTCAGCCAAATGAGCATCTACTTATCTTCATATCTGTATACGATGATTCAAGTGTATTTAATGCCCAGTCCAGTAAATCGGCTGGCGAATCCCGGGTGACTCGTCAAAACGAGGTGCGATGGGCTCCGAAACCACCAGAGAACCCGACCACGGACCGGTCCGGCAGTTCTCCATCTTCGTCGAGAACAAGGTCGGCCGCCTCAACGAGCTGGTCCAGTCCCTTGGCTCGGCCGACGTCCACATCATGGCGCTCTGCCTGGTGGATACGACCGACTCCACGATCATCCGCATCGTCGTCGACTACCCCGAGCGCGCCGAAGCCGTGCTCAACGAGCATAATTTCGCCCATGACGATGTGCCGGTCGTGGCCATCGAACTCCAGTCGGAGTCCCAGCTTAAGGACGTCACCTCGATCCTGCTGAAGGCGGAGATCAACATCCATTACGTCTACCCGTTCCTCTTCCGTCCGAACGGCCGCTACGGCCTTGTCGTGCGCACCGAAGCGCAGGAACTCGCGGCCTCCGTCCTCGCGACCCACGGCATCACCGTGATCGGCCGCGGGGATATCGCGCGGTAAGGTAGCCCGATACAGAGTTGTCCGGCTGGCCAGTGGGCAAGCTGGCTAGATTGAGTACAGAGTACAGATGACTAGGGGAGTTGGATGTTTAGTGGGCGCCCCTAAGTTTCTGTCCGTTGCCTCCCTCTGTACTCAGTAATCCGTAATCCGTACTCTTACGCTATCTCGACCTGCCTCTCAGGTAGGGACGAGCGTCCCTGCTCGTCCGCGGCCGAAACAGGGGGTCTGGCTTCATCTCGCGCAGCGATGATGTGCCTGACCTCATGTTGACGGCCGACGCCCGGCCGACCGAGGACGGTCAGCCCTACCAAAAAGAAAAGACTTAGGGCTAGGGACAGGGCCAGGGACAGGGACAGGAATGCGAACCTGACCCTAACGCCTGACCCTGACACCTGACGCCTCCTGCATCTTGGTCTCTAGGTAAGGACGGTCAGCCCTACCTGAGGCCGCATCGATCTAACCGCCAACCGCCATCCCCCAACCGCCCGCGAACCCTTTTCGCGCAGGTAGGGACGAGCGTCCCTGCTCGTCCGCGGCCGACCGAGGACGGTCAGCCCTACCAGCTAGG
>JBIISU010000125.1:0-4361 GCA_044340815.1 Opitutales bacterium
GGGGTCGACCTTGAGGGCGAAGAAGGTGTCCTTCGCCGCCTTGCTGAGCTCGGCGTTCGGGCCGGTGAGCAACGGCAGCAGCAGGGGGGCGAACGTCCCCTCGCCGCCTAGGCGCATGGCCTCCATGACCTGCAGGGCGCGGGCGGGCTCCTTGAGGCCGGCCGCGATGGCCAGCCGGGCGGCGTCGCGCGGCTCGGGTGAGCCGAACTTGCGGCCGGCGATCTTGAGCAAGGCCACGTCGGCGTAGAGGGACGCCTTCCCCTGTCGCGCGGCGGCGATCTCCTCGAAGACGGCATGCTGTTGGTCGAGCTTGGACGAGGCGAAGAAGCTCGCGCGGGCGCCCTCGATCTCGATGCGGCCGGCGGAGCTGCGTCGCAGCCAATCCGCCTGCAGTTCCCCCAGCATCAGGACGCTCGTACGGAGGGCGGCGGCGTCATCCACGTTGTTGAGCGCGCGGATGGCCTGCGCACGGTCGGTATCCGCCGCCCGGGCGTCGCGGGCGAGGGCGATGAGCAAGGGGACGGCGGCGGCCGGGGCGCTCTCGCTCTGTTGCCCGAACTGCTTGGCCAGCGTCGGCACGAGCGAGGGATCCGCCAGCGCGAGGCTGACCAGCTTGGCCGTGGCATCGCCCGGCTTGATGCGATGGCGGGCGAACTCGGCGCTCAGGAATTTCGCCTCCTCGGCGTCCGCGGCGCGGAGCGCGGCGAGCAGGGCGGCGTTGATGCGCTTGGTTTCGCCCCATTCCGCGAGGGAGAAGTAGGGCCCGCGCGAGTCGGGACGCGTGCCCCAGCTACCGCCTTTCCAGTCGGGATTCTCGAGGGCGGACAAGCGGCACAGGGCGATGAGCAAGGGGCGGCGCCGCACCGGGTCGGTGGTGCGGGCAAGGCGCGCCAGCACGCCGTCCACGACGGCGGGGCGATGCGACACGCCGAGCACCTGGAAGGCGCCCGCCCGCCGGGCCGGCGGGGCGGTTTCGTCATCGATGACGCCGAAGCAGGTCCGGCCGTCGTCGAGTCGGCGCAGGGCCTGCATGGCCGTGTGGGCGACGATGGGGTCGGCGTCCCCCAGCAGCGGGGCGAGGGCCGGGGCATGCTCCGGCTGGCCGAGCTTGGCCAGCGAGACGATCGCCTCGCGGCGGGTGCGGGCGTCGGGCGATCCCAGGGCGGTGATGATCGGTTGGACGGAGAGGCCGGCCAGTTGGTCTTCGCGGTCGGTCAGGGCGCGCAACGCCCAGGCGGCGATGGTCGGGTCGCCGGCGAGTTTGGCGATGAAGCCGTGGGCGGCCGCACCTTGGATCTGTTTCAGCGCGAAGAGCGCGGCGATGCGGGTGGCGAGCGGCTGGGTCACGTCCGCGGCGAGTGGCTCCAGGCCATCGGCCGAGCCTTGGGCGATCAACTGGCGTTGGGCTGCCAAGCGGGTGCGATGGCTGGGACTCGCGAGCAGTTTGAGCAACGCGTCCGGGCGGGCGGTGGCCAGGTCGGGGAAGGGGGAAGGGCGGAAGTCCTTCGGAACCAGCCGCACGAGGTAGCCGACGTCGGGTCCGACGTACGAGAAGGTCGCGCCTTTCCAACTCGCCACGTAGATCCGGCCCAGGGCGTCGACATCGAGGTCATTGACCCGGGTGGCGCCGAAGAATTCCCGTTGGTCGGTCGCGAAGGTCGCGCCCTGCGGGGTGAGCCCGTGGCGGTAGATCCGGTTGCGCCCCCAGTCGCACGTGAACGGAGCGTTGTTCCATTCCTTCGGCAGGCCGGGTTCGTCGATCCAGGCGGCGCCCATGCCGCTCCCGCCGCCGTAGATGGCCAGCGGCGCGATCGTCTCGGCGGTGAAGTTCTTGAAGAGCGTCGGGTAGCCATGCTCCCCGAGCGCGGTCGCGTGGTGGAAGCGGACGTCCCAGCCGTCGCCGTCGTTGGTGTTGTCGCGCGCGAAGACGTCGAGCAGGGGGCTCACGGCGGCTTCGAGGATGTTGCGGGTGCCCCGCGAGTGGAGCTCGAGGCCCGTCCCGTCCGGGCGCACCCTCACCACGCCGCCGGCGCGCAGGGTCAGCTTGCGGCCATCGGTGCCTTCGGCGTCCAGCATCCCGAAGTCTCCGATGGCGCAATAGATCCAACCGTCCACGCCCAGCTCGATCCCGTTGGAGGCATGGTCGATGGAGCGGTCCTTGATCCCGAAGCCGATGTTCTTCACCAGCACGCGCCGCTCGTCGGCGATGCCGTCGCCGTCATGGTCGGTGAAGACGCTCAAGTCTCCCGGGTGCAGGACGTAGAGCCGCCGGCCGTCGACGGCGACGCCGCGCGGGGAGTCGACGTCCGCGAAGACCTTCACCTCGTCGGCGCGACCGTCGCCATCGAGGTCGCGGAGGCGCAGGATGCGGCCGCGGTGCGGATCCCGTCCCCCGCTGCCGTTGCCGTCGCAGCCGACGAACAGGGTGCCGTCCGGCGTGGCGCTCACGAAGATCGGGTAGCTGACGGCCGGGGGCCGCGCGAAGATGCTCGCCTCGAACCCTTCGGGCAGGGACAGGTCCTTGAGCCATTCGGCGTCCGGGTGGCCCTTGGGGATGAGCGGCGGACGGAGGGAGCCGGCGACGGCGGCCTCCGGTTCGCCGAGCAGTTCGAATTCGCGGATGCTGCCGTAGCTCTGCGCCCGATCCTTCTGCCCGAGGAAGGTGATCCGGACGTAACGGCCCGCGGCCTTGAAGGCCGCCGCATGCGGGCCGGCCTTGTCGAGCTGCGAGGCGTCGGCGACGAGATGCCATGCCGACTTATCCTCCGAAATTTCCACCCGGTGGCGGTAGACGACGGCGTCGGTTTCCCAGGAGACCTTATAGCCCGTGAGTCGCTTGGATCCACCTAGGTCGACCATGAGCCACTCGCCGTTCTGGCCTTTGGCCGGGCACCAGCGCGAGCCCTTGCCGTCGATGGCCTTGTCGGCGGTATTGCCCTGCTTGGTCTCCTCGCTGGAGGCGCTGGCCTGGGCGTTAAGCGCCAGGTTGCGGCGAACCTGCTCGGCCGGGCCGGCCGGGACGGGTGGGAGGGGGGCTGGTTCCTTGCCGTGGAGCGGAATCAAGCCCAGGTCGTCGGCTTCGGGGGCGGGCGTGCCATGGCCGAGGGCGGCGAGGAAGTAGCGTCCATGGACGCTGGCGAGCGGTAGGCGGGCTTCCTTGCCGTCCGGGAGCCGGGTCGACAGGAGCAGGCGGGGCGCCGTGAGCCAGTCCGACTTCCCCTCCGCGGCGAGCCGTTTCCAGTCGCTCAGGTCGGCGTCCGTGACCGGGCGGAGGGCCACGCTCGTGGGCTCGCCTTGCGCGAACCGCTGTAGTTCCGCGGCCGTCGGCCAGACCCGGCTCAGGCCCGGCTGATGCTGCAGCAACCAGCCAAGCTTCGTTGCGTCGCGGGACTTCAGCAGGTTGGCGACGTGGCTGCGCACGGATTCGGCGCCCGCGTTCAGGGCGTCGGCCGGCACCTCGCGGGCGGGGGTGGGGTGCACGCCCGCCGGGAGTTCCTTGAGCCAGAGATCCTTGAACTGCACCTTCATCGCGCCGCCGACATGGATCTGGAGGGCGAGCACGCCCTTGAGGCGGCGATGACGTTCGTCCCGGTCGGTCATTTCCGTCACCGTCCGTCCGTTCAGGCTGAAGGTGAGCCGCTCGCCGTCGGCGAGGACGCCGCATTCGCTCCACTCGGTCTCGGGTTTGCGCAAGGCGTCGAGGTCGGCCTTGCCGATGAGGGTGCCGATGCGCCAGCGTTCGCCGTCCGGCTGGATCACGACTTGGTCGCCCTTGTTGACGCCCAGCGCCCGTCGGCTGCGTTCTTCGTAGAACAAGCCGTCCAGTTCGCCGCCCGGACTCAGGTCATACTGGTACCCTCCGACGCTCCACGGGTGCGCCGCCGGGAGCACCACGCTCCGCACCTGGATGCCGGAGTTGCGGAAGCCTTTGCTCGCCTCCCATTTCGGCCAGCGCACCTTCAGGCGCAGTTCGAAGTTCGCCGGTTGCCCGCCTTGCCAGATGAGGAAGGAGTTGGTCTTGAGCGGAAGTTCGGGGGTCACCGTGCCGGTGATCGCGCCCTCCTCCACCGACCAGCGTCCGGGTTCGCCGCTCCAGTTCGCGAGGTCTTTCCCGTTGAAGATCGGCGTGAAGCCGGCGGGGGCTTCGGCGGCGGCCAGCCCTGGGAGAGCAAGGCAGAGGAGGGCGAGGCGTGACATGGAGGTTCTTTTCGGGGGGGCGCTAGGCTTTGTCGATTTTTCAGAATTCCCAGCGCCGCGGCGCGCCTTGCGCGGGGGTCAGGACGATGTCGTCGAGCTCCACGGCGGCGGAACCCGTGGGTAGGTAGAGCCGAAGGATGCCCGCGGCCACCGGGGCCTTCAGT
>JBIISU010000126.1:0-4323 GCA_044340815.1 Opitutales bacterium
AACGGCAAGTTCCCCGGCTTCACCGAGCCGGACATGTCCTACCACGGCCTGCCGCACTGGGAGGCGTTCAAGGCCTTCCCGCCCGCCGGCGGCGCCAACATCGCCTTCATCATGAAGATGCGCCTGCAGTTCCTGCGCGACGTCGGCAGCTGCCTCTCGCCCTTCAACGCCTTTCTGCTGCTCCAGGGCCTCGAGACCCTGCACCTGCGCATGGAGCGCCATTGCGCGAACGCGCTGAAGGTCGCCCAGTTCCTGGAGGCGCACCCGAAGGTGAAGTGGACCAACTACCCGGGCCTCAAGTCGTCGAAGTACCATGACCTCGCCAAGAAGTACCTGACCAACGGCTACGGCGCCCTCGTCGGCTTCGGCCTGAAGTCGGGCCTCGAAGGCGGCCGCAAGTTCATCGACGGCCTCCAGCTCCACAGCCACGTCGCCAACATCGGCGACGCCCGCTCGCTGGCGATCCACCCGGCCTCCACGACCCACTCGCAGCTCACCGCCGCCGAACGCGACAGCGCCGGGGTGACGGACGACTACGTGCGCCTCTCCGTGGGCATCGAGGACATCGAGGACATCCTCGCCGACCTCGAACAGGCGCTGGCCAAGGCCTGAGTCGCGCATCCGCGAACGACAGGGCGGGCCGACGGGCCCGCCCTTTTTCATGCCCGGCTCAGAAGCCGAAGAACTCGCGGGCGTTGCGGGTCGCGACCTCCGCGACCTCGTCGGCGGGCAAGCCGAGCAGCTCCGCGGCCTGGGCGCAGATCTCCGGCAGGTAGGCCGGCGTATTTTCCTTACCGCGGACGGACTGCGGCGCCAGGTAGGGCGCATCGGTCTCGAGCATGAGCCGCGCGAGGCCCTGCGCCTTCAGCGCCTGGCGGATTTCCTCGGACTTCGCGTACGTGATGATGCCGGTGAAGGAAGCGCGGCCACCGCGCTGGTTGAGTTGGCGGACCTGCTCCGGGCCCTCGACGAAGCAATGGAACACGACCCGGCGCCAATCCACGCCGCTGGCGTCGATCAGGCGCACGCAATCGTCGAAGGCGTGCCGGGAGTGGATCACGACGGGGCAACCGAACTGGTAGGCGAGCGCCAACTGACGGCGGAAGGCCTCCTGCTGCCAACCCTTGATCCGCCCCGCCTCGGCCGGGTCGGCCGGCAGGCGGAAGTAATCCAAGCCGATCTCGCCGAGGGCGGCGGGCGGCGTGGCGTCCGCGAAGTAGGGGCCGACGGCGGCGACGGTTTCCTCCCAGCCTTCCTCGACATGGCAAGGATGCAGGCCGACGGTGTGGCGGAAGAAGGCCGGCTGGGTGGCGGCGAGGTCTCGGTAGTCGGACCAGTCCTTGAGGTCCGTGCCGATGGCCACGACCCCTTCGACGCCGGCGGCCCGGCACTCGGCCACCCAGGCGGCGAGCCGTCCCGCCTTGAGGGCGTATTCCGGGTGACAGTGGGAGTCCAGCAGGCGCACGGCCCGATTAGGGTCGGCCCGGCGCAAAGGGCAAGACCTCAGCCCGACCTTGAAAAACCCGCCCTGCCCTGCACGTTGACGACATGCGCCACTGGCTGATGAAGTCCGAACCCGATGAGTTCTCCTTCGCGGAACTCGAGCGGAAGGGCAAGGAACCCTGGACCGGGGTGCGCAACTACCAGGCGCGCAACTTCATGCGTGCGGCGCAGGTCGGCGACCTCGTGCTCTTCTACCATTCCAACTGCGCCGCGCCGGGCATCGTCGGCGTGGCCAAGGTCACGAAGGAAGCCTTCGACGACCCCACCCAGTTCGACCCCAAATCGGACTACTTCGACGCCAAGTCGACGAAGGCGAACCCGCGCTGGAGCTGCCTCGAGGTGTCGTTCCACCAGGGCTTCCGCCGCCTCGTCAGCCTACCCGACCTGCGCGAGTGCCCGGCCCTCAAGGAGATGCTCATCCTGCGGCCGGGCAACCGGCTCTCCGTGACGCCCGTGACCCCCGCCGAATTCAAGGCGATCGCGGCGCTGGGGCGGGGTTGATTCAGTGATGATGCCCGCGACCGTGCGACTCATGCACGCGCGGCGACTTCTCGATGAGCCACCACACGGCCGCGGCCAATGCGCCGCCCGCTAGGTAGCGGATCAGCATCAGCGGGAGCTCCGACGTGGCCTCGGTCCAACCGTACTTCGTCCACTCCGTCGTGAACTCCATGACCAGGAAGAGCACGCTCCACTTGACGAAGGCCTGCCGCAGCCCGCGGATCCGCTGGTCGACGCGGAGGAAGAAGAGGCAAGTGCCGTAGAGCGGCAGCAGGATGAGCCAGCCTTCCGTGAGGAAAATCTGCCCGACGCGGCCCAACGTCTCGCCCAAGGTCGACGCGAAGGGCGGGTCGAAGCCGAGGTTCACGGCCCGCTGCTGCTCCTCGAGGACGCGGTTCGCGGTGTTCCGCAGGATGAAACCCGTGCCGATGACGAAGGCGACGGCCTGGATCTTCAGGAACAGGGAGAGCCGTTTCTTGAGGAGCACGGCCTTAATCTCGCTTATGAGCGAAAAGAATCAATACTTAAACGATTGTCGCCTCATCCTCCGGCGCAAGCGGAAGCCAGAGAGCCAGGATGGCCGCCGGCAGAAAAAGGAACGAGGCGTACAACAACACGGAACTGAAATCGGCGGGCTTGGCGAAGATGCCGAAGAAGACCGTGCCCGCGGCGGCGAAGACCCGACCGATGTTGTAGCTGAAACCCGCCCCCGTGGTGCGGAGCAGCGTCGGGAACAACGGCGGCAAGGCCATCGTGAAAAGGCCGAAGACGCCCTGACAGAAGCCCACGCCCGCGAAGAGCGCGTACGTCGCCCCCAGGCTCCAGGGCAGCGCGAAAGTCAGCCCCATGAGGACGAAGTAGGCGCCGAAGAAGACGGCGATGGCCCGGCGATACCCGAAGCGGCGAGCGGCCCAGCCGGAAGCGAAATTGCCGAGCACCGAAGCCGAGATCACCCAGAAGAAGGCGGTCGAGATGACCTTGGCCTTGAGCACCTTGACCTCGGGCGGGGTATGGCCGGCGACCATCGTCAGCACTTCGGGGTGGGAGCCGATGAAGGCCGCCTGCCAGAACATGAAACACCAATGACCCGCCAGCGAAATGGCGCAAAGGGACGCGGCGATCATGGTCGTCCGCCGGATGTCCGGGCCGAACAAATCGCCCAAGGAAGTCGCCGGCCGCTTCCCCTTCTCAGCCGACCACTCCGCCGTCTCCGGCACCTCCTTGCGGATCCACAGCGTGACGAACGCCGGCAGCACCCCGATCAGGAAGACCCAGCGCGGCTCATAGCCCTTGAACTGCTGCAGCAGAAAGACCGCCGCGATCGCGGCCAGGATGCCGAAGTTCACCGCGCACTGCAGGACGGCGGCGATCCACGGCCGCCACCGCTTCGGCCAGGTCTCGGAAAGCAGCGAAGCGCCGATCGCCCATTCGCCACCGATGCCGAGCGCGGCGAGGAACCGGAAAATCATCAATTGCCACCACGTATGGGCGAAGAACGAGAGGCCCGTGAAGAGTGCGTAGGTCAGGATGGTGAAGACCAAGGTGCGGGAACGCCCGATCCGGTCCCCGACGATCCCGAAGAACGCCCCACCCAGCGCCCAACCGAGCAGGAACGCGGCCTGGATATAGGAACCATAGCGACCGACGTCCGCATGGTCGGGATCCTTGACCAAAAGCAGCTCCGCGACGAAGACCGTCCAAACCAGCGTGTAGAGGTGGAGATCCAACCCATCGAAGAACCAACCCAGCCAAGCGGCCAGGCCGGACTTCTTCTGGTGGACGGAGAGCTCGCTCCACTTCGTGGCCTCGGTGGTTCCGGAGCTCATGGGCGCAGGGGCTGTGGACCGCTCCGCGCTCACTTCTTGGCTTCGGCCTTCTTCGGGGCGGCCTTGGCGGGCGCCGACGGGGTGTACGGCTGGTTGGTCATCGCGCCCGGGGCGACCTTCAGGAGGTTGGGCGAGAGGTCCGGAGCCACGGCATCGCCATTGGCCCACTTCAGGCCACCCACGAGGATCTGGCGGAAGGTCTCATTAGTCCAGACGTCCTCCCGGTGACCCATGGCGGTGTAGAAAACGCGGCCCTTGCCTTCCGGCTTGGCCCAGCAGTTCGGGTAGGCCGGACGCTTGTAGTCGTCGCCCTCGAGCGCGGGATCGTTGAAGGTGGTGAGCACGTGGATCTCCGGGCGGAAGTCCTTGAGGGTGTACCACTCCTCGACGAAGGAGAAGGTGGCGCCGACCTTCTCGAAGCCGGGGAAGCTCGGGTCGATGACCTTGTTCACGCCCGCCTGCTGCTTGCCGTGGCGGATGAACTCGGCGCCGA
>JBIISU010000127.1:0-4313 GCA_044340815.1 Opitutales bacterium
TCGAACTTCATCTACGAATTCTCCCTCGAAGGCAGGTTGCTCAAGAAATGGGGCGGCCCCACGAAGGACGCCGCCAACCTCAGCAATGCGCACGGCATCTCGATCGACGCCGCCGACCCGCGCGGCCCGCTCGTCTGGGTGCCCTCGCGGAGCCAGAACCAGGTCAAGGCGTTCACCTTGGACGGCAAGCATGTCGACACGCTCGACCTGCCGGGCGCCTTCGCGGGACAGCTCTGCTTCCGCGGCGACAAGATCTACACCGCCGTCTGCTGGAGCAAGGACGCCAAGGGTCAGCGCCTGCCGCAGTCCGGCTTCCTGTTGGTCTTGGATCGCGCCACCAAGAAGGTGCTCAGCGCGCCCGGGGGCAACGCGCCGAAGTATGTCGACGGCAAGCTGCAGCCCCTGAGCCAGGCGGAGCCGATCTTCAAGCACGGCCACGACCTCTTCGTCGACGCCGCCGGCGACATCTACGTCGGCGAGTGGAACGCCCAGCGCCGCTACCCCTACAAGCTGACCTTGGCGAAGTGACCGGCGCCGTCAGGTCCGCAGCGGTTCGTAGGGCGCGCCCGGGGTGACGAGGAAGCACTCGCCGACCTTGAGGTCGCCGAGCTTGCCGACCATCCGGCTGGCCGGCGTCGCCAGCGGCTGGCCGAAGCGGTTGATCGGCGTCGGCTTGCCCGACGGGTTGGTCTCCTCCGCGCCCGTGGCGGCCAGGACGTTCTCCGCCATCACGCGCAGGCAGCGCTTGTAGAAGTGGTAGAACGCGACGTGGCTGGTGAAGAGCGCCGGCAGGCCGGGCTCGAGCGAACTCGGCGACTGGCAGGTCACGATCAGGGTGCAGCCCAGCGACCGGGCCTGGCGGAGCAGGGGCGCGAACGACCGCAACGCCGGCGTGAGCGGGGCGACGTCGATGACGAGGAAGCGCCGGGTGCCGGCGGGGGCCGGCGCGGCCGCGAGCGCCGCGGGCAAGTCCGCGAACAGCCGTTCCGCCTGGGCCTCGCGCTCGGGGTGCGTCCCGGTGAACGTGACCAGCGTGGGCCGGGCCAGCAGGTCGCCGACCGTCGACTCGCGCCCGAACGTCGCGGCGCGCAGGCCGAGCGTCGGGCCATGGCCCGTGGCCGGGTCCTGGATGACGAGCAGCGGGTCGCCGGCGCGGACCAAAGCCGGCAGCAGCGTGCCGTTGAGCAACCGCGACTTCCCCGTCCCGGGCGCGCCCGCGATCAGCAGGTGGCCGCCGGCGAGCGCCGCGGCGGTGTGTCGGGGAGTCCAGGGCGCGGAAGGCATGCCGGGACTAAAGCCGCCCGGTCGGCCTTGGCTACGCAAATGACCGCCGGGCCGTCAGGCGTGGAAGTCGTGGTACTCCAGGAAGCTGCGGGCCCCCTCCTCGCTGAGGTAGGCCGCCAGCAGCTTCGGATCGACCTTGGTGAGGTCGACGACGATGAGGCCGTCGAGGCAGCCGCCGAACGAGTCGTCCACGTTGAAGGTGATGAGCCGGCCGTTGAGCTTCAGGTAATGCTTGAGCAGCACCGGCACCTGCTTCGCGTCCGGCTCCAGGTCGCTCACGAGCCCCGAAACATGCTCCAGGTCGAACGCGCAGCGCTGCAGGACGTCGAGGTCGGCCTCGTGGAGGCTCATCGCCCGCGGCGGGTTCTTCGCGCGGACGAACGGCACCAGGTCGTCGGCCAGGCGGTTGTGGCGGAGGTAGGAGAGGATCAGCTCCTTCGAGGCCTGCCCGTATTCCGGGTTGATGCTCACCGGGCCGAACAGCAGGTGGTACTGCGGGAAGCGCAGCACGTAGCGGCCGATGCCGCGCCAGAGCAGCGGCAGGCTCGTCGGCCGCCGCTGGTATTCCGGCCGGATGAACGAGCGGCCCATCTCGAGCGCCGGATCCATCCGCTTGAAGAAGTCGCCCTTGAACTCGAACAGCGTCGACGTGTAGAGCCCGTGCTTGCCGCGCAACGGCAGGATGCGGTCCGTCGGCCCGAGGCGGTAGCCGCCGACGATCCGGCCTTCCTTCTCGTCCCAGAGCACGAGCTGGTCGTACCACGCGTCGAAGGCGTCGAGGTCGCAGGCGAGACCGGTGCCCTCGGAGACCGAGCGGAAGGTGAGTTCGCGCAGGCGGCCCACCTCGCGCAACGTGTGGGGGAGGTCGGCGCCCAGGAAGCGGTAGATGCGGAAGTCGCCCGAGGTCAGCAGCAGGTCCTCCGCCGGCAGGCTCTGCAATTCGGCGCGGACCAGGAGGGGATTCACCGGCGCGATCAACTCGGCCTGCTTGGCCGCGTCCGGCGCCGCGGGGCGCGGGCCCCGTTCCCGCCGCGGCAGCAGTTCGCAACGCAGGCGGACGAAGTCGGCGGCCTCGGCGTCGTCGGGGTGCTGGGCCAGCTGCGCGGGGGTCACGGCGTTGGCGGCGCGGAGCCGGATGACCTTGCCTCGCTGCGCGAGGAACTCCCGCAGCAGCAGGATCGTGCGCAGGCGCGGGTGCGCCAGGCCCGCGGCCTGGAAGAGGCCCGAATTCCGTCCTTCGATGTGGAGCGGCAGGAGCGCGGCCTTCGTCCGGCGGGCCAGGCGGACGAAGCTGTCCGACCAGCGTGGGTCCTCGACCCGCCGGCGCCAGGGACGCAGGCTGGAGACTTCGCCCGCGGGGAACATCAGGAGCGCGCCGCCGTGCTTGAGGTGGTCCAGGGCGCGGCGCGTCCCCGCGAGGTTCGACCGGCCCTCCGGATCCACCTCGATGAGCCAGGGGCGGATGCCCGGGATCTGCGCGAGCCATTCGTTGCCGATGACCAACGTGTCCGGCCGGGCGCGGAGCAGGAACTCCATCGCGACGAGCCCATCCGTCATCCCGTGGGGATGGTTGGCCACCGCCAGCAGGGCGCCGGTGCGCGGGACGCGCGCCAGGCAGGAGTCCGCCCAGCTGGGTTTGATGTCGGCCTGCTCCAGCGCGGACGCGAAGAAGTCGGGGCGCCCCGCGTGATGGATCCGCGCGAGGAAATCGTCGAAGTGGGAAACCTTCAGGAAGCCGTCGAGCGAACGGGTGGCCCAGCCCAACGGGCCGAGCCGGCGCTTCATCTCATCCAGGTTGGAAGTGGGAGACGTCGTGGGCATGCATGCCCATGATGCCCGTGCCGCGTGCGGGGTCGGCGACGACGGCGTGACGTTCCGGTGTCAGCGCAGGGCGAGCTCGCGGAGGGCGAGGTCCGCGACGCGGTCGGCCCCGCCGGCATCGCCGAGGGCTTCGACCGCCCGCTTCCAGCCGCGCCAGACCTTGGCGTCGTCCGCGAAGGCCGCGGCCACCGCCGCCTTGGCCGCCGCCGGCGTCAGGCCGTACGCGCCGGCGCCGTGCTCGACGATCAGGCGGGCGTTGCCCGCCTCCTGGCCCGGGATGACCTGCGTGACGATCATCGGCGTGCCGGCCGCGACGCACTCGTGCGTGGTGGCGCCGCCGGCCTTGCTGATGACCAGGTGCGAGGACAGCATGAGCTCCGGGATGCGGTTCGTCCAGCCGAGCACCTCGGCCTTGCCCGCCGTCGCGGCCACCACCGCATCGCGGAAGTCCGCGTCCTTGCCGACGGTGACGGTGAGGTCGACGTCGAGCGAGGCGAGGCTGGCGGCGAGCTCCACGGCGTCGCGCTTGCCCGGGTTGAGCATCAGGAGGAGGCGCGGCCTTTCGCCAGCCCGCGCGGAGGAACGCGGGGCGAGTTGGGCGGGCACCGGGAAGCCGAAGGGGAGGACCTTGGCGGCGGGCACGCCTTGGGCGATCATCACGTCGGCCGTGGCCTGGTTGGGCGTCACGAACCAGTCGGAGTGCGCGCGGTGCCAGGCCCGGTTCACCGAGACCGAGTCGGTGACGACCGTGATCAGGCGGGGCCGGGCCGGGTCGTCGCGCCGCCAGCGCCGGGCGATCATGTAGTTGTAGAGCGGGTAGGCCGAAATCACCACCGGCGGGCGGGTCGCGTCGAGCAGCTGGTTCAGCGCCCGTTCGACGGGACGGACCAAGGGCAGGGAGGCGCCGACCAAGGGCAGGCGGTCCAGGCCCGCGTAGAGCAGGCCCCAGAGCCGGGGGTGGCGGTTCGCGACGCCGATGTAGGCGTCGCGCTGCCGGCGCGACTTCTCGGCGCCGTAGGCGGCGAGGAAGAGGTCGTGGACCTGCGCCTCGACCTGCCCGCCGGAGACGCGCCCGAGGGCCTCGACGATGGCGCGGGCGGCCGCGTTATGGCCTTCCCCGAAACCCGCCGAAAGCACCGGCAACCTCATCATCGGGCGGGCACGAAGCCGCGGGCCTGCACGGCGTGCTCGTGGAGGGTGCGCTGGGC
>JBIISU010000128.1:0-4281 GCA_044340815.1 Opitutales bacterium
GAAGAGCGTGCGGTCGCCGACGATGCCGTCGAGGATCAGGCGCTCGTAGGCCTCGGGCGTGTTGGAGCCGTAGGTGGTGGCGTAGCGGAAGCTCAGGCGCACCGGCTGGGTGCGGGGCTCGAGGCCGGGCACCTTGGAATTGAGGACGAGGGTCGTGCCCTCGTCGGGCTGGATCTGGATGACGAGCCGGTTCGGGGCCAGGTCGTAGCGGGCGTCGCCGGCGAAGAGGCCGGACTCCGGCTGCTTGAACTGGATGGCGATCTCGGAGACGCGGCGGGCGAGGCGCTTGCCCGAGCGCATGTAGAACGGCACGCCGGACCAGCGGCTGTTCTCGATGGAGAGGCGCAGGGCGCAGAAGGTCTCGGTGGCGGAGGTCGCGGGGATGTCCTTCTCGGCGAGGTAACCGGGGACCTTCTCGCCGCCGGACAGGCCTTCGGCGTACTGGGCGCGGATCGCGTCGCCGTTGGCGCCGAGGCGCAGCGGCTGGATCGACTCGAGCAGCTTGACCTTCTCGTCGCGGATGTGCTCGGCGGACAGGGAGCGCGGCTGATCCATCGCGACGAGCGCGAGCAGCTGCATCGTGTGGTTCTGCAGCATGTCGCGGGTCGCGCCGCTGCCGTCGTAGTAGCCGCCGCGGGTGCCGACGCCGAGCTCCTCGGCGACGGTGATCTGGACGTGGTCGACGTGGCGGCGGTTCCAGAGGGGCTCGAAGATGGGGTTGGCGAAGCGGAGGACGAGCAGGTCCTGCACCGTCTCCTTGCCGAGGTAGTGGTCGATGCGGAAGATCTGGGACTCCCGGAAATTGCGGGCGGCGACGGCGTTGAGGTGGATGGCCGAGTCGAGGTCCTTGCCGAACGGCTTCTCGATGATGACCTTGCTCTCGAGGTCGGTGCCGAGCCCGCGGGCGGCGAGGCCGGACTGGCCGAGGTTCTCGAGGATGGCCTCGAAGACGCTCGGGGGGGTCGAGACGTAGAAGACCAGCTGGAGGGGGCGACCGGCCTTCTTCTCGGCGGCGGCGATCTGCTCCTTGAGCGCGGCGAAGGCGGCCGGGTCGTCGTACCCGCCGGCCTGGTAGGTGGTGTTGTCCTCGACGCGCTTCCAGATCTCGGGGCGGAAATCGCGGCGGGAGAACTTCTTGATGTCGGCGGACGCCTGGGTCCGGAACTCGGCGTCGGGGATCGGCTTGCGCCCGAACCCGATCAGGTGGAAGTCGGCCGGAAGCAGGCTATCCACGGCGAGGTTGTAGAGCGCCGGTAGCAGCTTGCGGGCGGCCAGGTCGCCGGAGGCGCCGAAGATGACCACGCAGGTCGGCTGAGCGCCGCGGTGCTTGCTGAGGCCGGAGAGGAACGGATGACGGTCGGTTTCGGACATCGGTATTCAAAAACGGCGAGGCCCGAAGAGGGGCTCGCCGCGGTGTTGCAGGATGCGGACGGAGCCATCGATGCAAACCAGAACTTCGACGATATCGAAGCGCCAGTGGGGCGCACCCCCGATTTCCCGCAGCCAGGCCTTCGCGGCCCGTCGTAAAGCCGTCCTTTTGCGCCCATCGACCGCCGCATGGCCGGCGCCGCCGTGCTCGGCCGTGCGGGTCTTGACCTCGACGAACACCAGCACCCTTCCCTCCAGGGCGACGAGGTCGATCTCATCCTGCCCGGCCCGCCAGTTCATGGCGAGGATGGTCGCCCCCGCCCGGCGATACCGGGCGGCCGCCAAGCGCTCGCCCCGGGCGCCCAGGGTCTCGGGCCGCGACCATCGCGTCCGCAGGGAGTCCCACCATTGCCTCAAATCCATGCCTAAAGAGGTCGTTTGCCGGGCGTGAGCGCCAGCCCACAAAGGAGGGGTTCTTGACCTAGGGAACTGCCCCGTCCTATCTCTGTCATAAGCCCCCACACCCATGCGTCTCCCCACCCTCCTCGCCCTCGCGCTGATCGCGACCCTCAAGGCCGACCCCCTGCCGGAAGAACTCCGCCAGAACGGCTGGTTCATCGGTTGCCAGGCCTACACCTTCAACCGCTTCTCGGCGTTCGAGGCCATCGCCAAGACGAAGGAAGCCGGCGGCAACCTGATCGAATTCTACCCGGGCCAGATCCTGAAGCCCGGCTCCAAGGAAAAGATCCACCACACCATGTCGGCCGAGTCCATCGCCGAGCTCCAGGCCGAGCTGAAGCGCCAGGGCGTCCGGGCCGTGAACTACGGCGTCGTCGGCGCCAACAGCCCCGAGGAAGTGAACAAGATCATGGCCTTCGCCAAGAAGATGGGCCTCTACGCCGTCTGCACCGAAGCCACCGAGCAGATCGTCGCCTGGGAAAAGGCCGCCATCGAACACGACGTCAAGGTGGCCTTCCACGAGCACGGCGGCTCGATGGACAAGCCGAAGTACAAGGTCTGGCACCCGCTCTACATCCTCGGCGTCGTCGAGAGCCGCGACAAGCGCGTGGGCGCCTGCGCCGACATCGGCCACTGGGCCACCTCGAACCTCAAGTCCGTCGAGTGCCTGCGCATCCTCAGCGGACGCATCATCAGCGTGCACCTGAAGGACAAGGAGAAGTTCGGTCCCTCCCCCGTCGTCGTCGCCGGCAAGGGCGTGGTCGACGTCGCCGCCTGCCTCGAGGAACTCAAGAAGCAGAAGTTCGACGGCCACATCTCGATCGAGCACGAAGCCGACTGGAACGACAGCGTCCCGCAGGTGAAGGCCAACATCGAGTTCGTCAAGGCCCACGCCAAGTAAGCGACGCTCCGAGCTCGCCACCAAGCCCCTGGAAACAGGGGCTTTTTGTTGGGTGGTGGATGGGGAGTTGATCGGTTGATTCGTTGGCCGGTTGGCCAGAGGGCAGCGGATGCCTCTTAGGTAGGGACGAGCGTCCCTGCTCGTCCGCGGCCGAAACACGGGGTCTGGCTTCGCCTCGCGACGCGATGGCGTGCCTGACCTCGTGTGAAGGCCGAAACCGGCAACGGTGCGGATCGAGTGCGGAGTCGAGTGCAGGATCGATGACAGAGTGCTGAGTCGATGGAAGCACGCGTGCATGGGGACATTGGCTTGAAAACCTTCCCCGACCTAATGACCCCATCCCTGCCTCTTCTGTCTCCGTGCCTCTAGGTAGGGACGAGCGTCCCTGCTCGTCCGCGGCCGAAACCGGCAACGGGGTCAGGCACCATCATGCTTCGCATGCTGAAGCCAGACCCCATGCCGGCGGCCGACCGGGGACGGTCAGCCCTACCTAAGGCAGAATTGAAGCGTTGATCGGTTGATTGGTTGGCCAGAGGCAAAAGCTACCTCCTTGCCAGCGTGCCAGGGATCTCTCGTCTTTTACTCTGGCCCTCCGGCCCACCGGTCAACGGATCAACTATTTCACCCCTCCGGCGTGAAGCCGAGGACGACGTCCCAGCGCGCGGAGAGCTCGCCGGCCTTGGAGCCCTTGAGCGGGGTGAAGTCGATCGCCACGCTCTCGCGCTGCGCCTGATCCTTGATGGCCTTGTAGACCATATCGTTGGCGTTAAGCGCGTGCCCCTTGATGTAGCACTGGGTGATGAGTTCCTTCTTCCCCTTGATGCGGACAGCCAAGTGTATGTGCGGCGTGCGCGGCTGGTACGGCACGGGCTTGATCGTGCGGAAGAGGTACTCGCCGTTGGAGCCCGTGAGGAAGCGGCCGAAGCCTTGGAAATTACCGTCGCGCTTGCCGGCGTTGCCGGACTTCGTGTGGATATAGGCGCCGTTGTTGTCGGCCTGCCAGATCTCGACCAGCGCGTTACGGACCGGGTCGCCATGCTCGTCGAGGATGCGGCCGCTCAGCCAGGCGACTTCGCCGACCGCGGGCGTGACGCCGTTGTTCACGATGATGAGGTCGTTGTCGGTATCGAGCGGGAGCTTGTCCGGGTAGAACGGGCCTTCCGTCTGCTTCGGGGTGCGCGTCAGCGCCTCGGCGAAGGCCCCGGGGACGGCGAACATCGCCGCGCCCAAGGCGACCTTGCGGAGGAAATCACGGCGGGCCTGAAAATTCGCAGGCAAAGGGGGAAGGGGCATGGGCGGCGGGGTTAGGCAAGGTTTAGGGCGGGAGGGCGAAGGACACAAGCACGCGGACGAGCGGGGACGCTCGTCACTACCTAAGAGACAGGAGACAGAAGGGTCAGGGACGGGGTCAGTCGGCAGGGAAAGAATTATAGGATAAGCCCACCCTCCCCGCTACCCTCCGTACTCTGAACTCAGTACTCGATTCAGTACTCTGTCATCGATCCAGCACTCGATTCAGCACTCGGCCCAATTTCTTCCCCTGACCCTGTCCC
>JBIISU010000129.1:0-4278 GCA_044340815.1 Opitutales bacterium
GGTCCTTGTGGTCGCGCATGACCTCCATCTCGTATTCCTTCCAGCCCAGGAGGCATTCCTCGATGAGGACCTCGTGGACGGGCGAGGCGTCGAGGCCGGCCTGGGCCATGCGCTCGAACTCCTCGCGGTTGTAGGCGATGCCGCCGCCGGTGCCGCCGAGCGTGTAGGACGGGCGGATGATGACGGGGAACTCGCCGCCGATGAGGGCGATGGTCTCGCGCGCGGCGTCGAGCGTCTTGACCACGCGGGAGCGCGGGACGTCGAGGCCGATGTCGAGCATCAGCTTCTTGAAGATCTCGCGGTCCTCGCCGCGCTCGATGGCGGCCTCCTTGGCCCCGATGAGCTCGACGCCGTGCTTCGCCAGGACGCCGGTGCGGGCGAGCTTGAGCGAGAGGTTGAGCGCGGTCTGGCCGCCGAGGGTCGGCAGGAGGGCGTCGGGCTTCTCCTTGGCGATGATGCGTTCCACCGACTCGACCGTGAGGGGTTCCACGTAGGTGACGTCCGCGGTCTCCGGGTCGGTCATGATCGTGGCCGGGTTCGAGTTGACCAGGATCACGCGGTAGCCCTCCTCGCGGAGCGCCTTGCACGCCTGGGTCCCGGAATAATCGAATTCGCAGGCTTGGCCGATGATGATCGGTCCCGAGCCGATGATGAGGATGGTACGGATATCGGTCCTCTTAGGCATGGTGTTCCGCGGACTGTCAGCGACCCTTGGAAGGGTGGTCAAGTGGGGACTTCTAACAAATGCGGAAGGCGCTTGCAGGGGCGGTCCGTCCCGGCATTCATCGCTCCGTGGACATCATCAGGATCGCCGGCATCAAGTCCTTCGGACACCACGGGGCGCTCCCCGAGGAAAAACGCCTCGGCCAGCGGTTCACCGTCTCCGTGGACCTGGAGGTCGATACCCGACCGGCCGCCGCGGCCGACGACCTGAAGCTGACCGTGAACTACGCGGAGGTCATCCGGACCGTCGAGGGTCAGCTGACCGGCAAGCCGGTCTACCTCATCGAGACGTTGGCCCAGCAGATTGCGGCCCGGATTCTCGGGACATTCACGGTGGTGAAGGCCGTGACCGTCGAGGTCACCAAGCCCTTCGCCCCCGTGGCGGCCGAATTTGACGCCATTTCGGTCAAAATCCGGCGTGAGCGGGCGTGAGCGGAGGCCGCCAGCGCTATTTACTGGGCCTGGGCAGCAACCTCGGGGACCGGGTGGGTCATCTCAACGAGGCGATTCGGCTACTCGGCCAGCTCCCGCGGGCCGAAGTGACCGCCATTTCCCCTGCCTTTGACTCGGATCCAGTGGGCTTTACCGACCAGCCAAGTTTCCTAAACCTTTGCTTGGAAATGGTTTGTGAACTAAAACCCGCCGAACTTCTCCAGCAAACCTTGGCGATCGAGGCCACCTTGGGGCGCCTCCGTACTAATAATAGGAACGGACCCCGCACCCTCGATATCGACCTCCTCTTCTGGGAGGGTGGATCGGTCGACACCCCGGAGCTTACCCTCCCCCACCCTAGGTGGAAGGAGCGGGGTTTCGTGACCGTACCACTAAGGCATCTGCTCCAAGCGCCCGCACTCGCCTCGGCCACCCCCTGGGATTGGCTCCGACGCGAAGTCCCCCTCGCCCCCGCCGGTGAGGACGGATTGCGCGCATGGCACGGCTTGACCCCCTGGCGCCCGACTCCGGGCTGAACCTTCCCCGCTTCGGCCACGCCCCGGCGCTCTGGTTGGCCCTGCCGCTCCTCTTGGGCTGCGCGCTCGACCAAGGCTGGCGACCGGAGGCCGGCGCGATGCTGGTCGGTGGAGCGTTCGCGCTCGTGGTCGGCGCTTGGGCGGTCGAGCGCCCTCCCCTTGCCCTCACCGCCCTCGCCCTCGCCGCGCTCTTGCTCGGGGCGGCGTGGCATCAAGCGCGCACCCCTCCGCCGGGGCCGGCCGAATTGCGCCGACCGTTCGTCGAACTCTCCGTGCGGATCGAACGCGCCCAGGAAAGGCGGGACGGCGAAGGATGGACCGGACTGGGCTGGGTGACGGACCGCGACGACCGCCTCTTCCGGCGACGGCTCGCGCTCTCGGTCCGCGGACCCACGCCGGCGGACGGCGCCGAACTGAAGATCTCCGGACACCTCGCGAACCTCCCGGCCGAGCCCATGGGCTACGACGCCTGGGTCCGCTCGCAAGGGGCCAGCCTCCGGCTCAACGGCGGCCGCATCCTCGGCGAGCTCGCGCCCGCGTCGCGCTTCAGCCGCTGGTGCCAGGAGCGGCGGCGGCTCCTGGAAGCCTGGCTGCGCGAGTTGCCGTGGGCGGACCCGGACGGCGGGGCGTTGCTCGCGGCGACGATGCTGGGCCGGACCGCGCTGCTGCCGACGGAAGCCAAGGAGGCGTTCGGCGCCACCGGCACGCTCCACCTCTTCGCCATCAGCGGGCTGCACATCGCGGGGATGGCCGCGGCCCTGCTCTGGACCGCGCGTCGCCTCCGCCTCCCGGACATCCCGGCGGGCCTCGCCGTGCTCGCGGCGCTCTGGCTCTACGTGCAGGTCACCGGCGCCTCGCCCTCCTCCGTCCGCGCCTGGATCATGACCGCGTTCGTCTGGGCGGGGCGCGCGGGCGAACGCGAGACCTCCGGACTGCAATCCCTCGCGCTGGCCTGCGCCGCGACCTTGCTCCTCGACCCGGGCGCGGTGGGCGATGCGGGCTTCCAGCTGAGCTACGCCGCGGTGCTGGCGATCCTCGCGGCGGGCGCGCCCGCGGGGGAGCTGGCCGCCGCGCCGACGATCGCGCAGCGGCTGACCCCGCCCGAGGCGGTGGGGTTCGCGCGGCGCTGGCGCTGGCGGGCGCGGCGCTTCCTCCGCGCGGGGCTCTGCATCTCCTGCGCCGCGACGATCGCCGGCGCCCCGCTCACGCTGGCGCACTTCGGACAGGCGTCGCTCGGCGGCCTGGTCGTGAACCTTGCGTTGGTCCCGTTGGCGGAGGTGCCGCTGGTGCTGGGCATGGCTTCGACGGCCGGCAGCGTCTGGCCCGCGTCGTTGCCGCTCGCGCGCTGGCTCAACGGCGGGGCGGCGCTCGCCCTCGACGGGATGACCGCCCTCGCGGAGCTCGCGGCGCGGGTGCCTTGGCCGGACTTGGCGAGCGAACGGATGCCGACGGCCACGGGCGCCAGCGGCGCCCTGCTCCTGGCCGCCTGCTTCCTCGCCCAGGCGGAGTCCCGTTCGGTGGCGAGATTGCTGGGGGTGCCCGCCGGCTTGCTGCTGGTCTGGTTCGCGCTGGCCTAGGACCGGTCAAGGCTTGCCCACGCCCGGCGAAGGCGAAAAGTCGCCGAATGCTCCCGACTTTCCTCCGGCTCGCCACCGTGGCGACGACCCTGACCCTCGCCGCCGCGCCGCAGGAATGGTCCGGCATCTACCCCGAGCTCGCCTACTTCAACAACGAAGGCGAATGCGGCACCGGCGCCGTCGTGCCGTGGGCCGATCGCCTGTGGGTCATCACCTACGGTCCGCACCTGCCTTACGGCTCGAGCGACAAGCTCTACGAGATCACGCCCGACCTCCGGCTGATCGTGCGCCCCGAAAGCGTCGGGGGCACGCCGGCGAACCGCATGATCCACAAGGAGTCGAACCAGCTGATCATCGGGCCGTATTTCATCGGCGCGGACCGCGCGGTGCGGGTCATCCCCCCGAACCTCATGCCCGGCCGCCACACCGGCAACGCCCGTCACCTCACGGACCCGGCGAACAAGGTCTACTTCGCGACCATGGAGGACGGTCTCTACGAGGTCGATGTCCGCACCCTCGCGGTCAAAGGCCTGATCAAGGAGATCAAGAACAAGCCCAAGCCCGGCCAGACCGCCGAAGCCAGCCCCGCGACAATCACGTCGACGCTGCCCGGCTACCACGGCAAGGGACTCTACTCGGGACAGGGCCAGGTCATCATCGCGAACAACGGCGAGCAGAGCGCCCAGGCGCTCGTCGACCCGACGGTCACGAGCGGCGCGCTCGGCTCCTTCAACGGCGCAGGCAACTGGACGCTCATCCGCCGCAACCAGTTCACCGAAGTCACCGGCCCCGGCGGCCTCACCGGCAACGCCGACCCGGCCAAGGATCCGATCTGGACCGTCGGCTGGGATTTCCGCTCGGTCATCCTCATGGTGATGGAAGACGGCCAGTGGACGAGCTACCGCCTGCCGAAGGGCAGCCACTCGTACGACGGCGCGCACGGCTGGAACACCGAATGGCCGCGCATCCGCGACATCGGCGAGGAAGGCTCGCGCCTGATGACCATGCAC
>JBIISU010000131.1:0-4271 GCA_044340815.1 Opitutales bacterium
GGTCAGGAAGCCGCGCTGACGCCAGTTGTAGAAGTCCAGTTCCTTGCCTTTCTTGTCGGAGGCGAACTGCGGCACGTCGGAGGTCAGCTCGTCGTGCGCCACGATCACGCACAGGACCTTCTTCTCGCGGATGCGCGCGGCGACGTCCGGTCGCAGCGTGCGCATCACCTGGCTGAACTGGTAGGCGGCCTCGCGGTGCGTGTGGTCGGCCACCTTGCCCGAGGTTGCGATCAGGATGCCTTCCGCGAGCGTGGCCTTGCGGTAGAACTTCGGGTCGAGCTTGTATTCCGTGGCCTGCTCCGCGGTCAGGGCCGGCACCGGGGCGAGGACGGCGGGTCCCCTGGCCGAAGGTTGGCAGGCGGTGAGCCCGGCGAGCAGGGCGAGCAAGAGCGGGAGGGGGCGCATGGGGTACGGGGATTACGGGACGCTCCCCGGGTTCTGGCAAACCTAGCCTTGGTTGGGATTGCCACGGTCGGGACCCGCGCAATCCTGCGGCTACCCCCATGAAGACCCGCCTCGCCCCCCTGCTCGCCCTCGCGGCCTCGCTCCTCCCGCTCGCCGCCGAAACCAACTACGCCATCCAGCCGGTCCTGCACCCCGGCACGGAGAAGCGCCACGAATCCTTCAACGCGATCTCGAAGCAGGGCGCGGCCGAGCTGGTCTTCCTCGGCGACTCGATCACCCATGCGTGGGACGGCAAAGGCAAGGCGATCTGGGAAAAGACCTGGGTCCCGCTCAAGGCCGCCAACTTCGGCATCGGCGGCGACCGCACCGAGCACGTCCTGTGGCGCCTCGAGCACGGCAACTTCGACGGCCTCAAGCCCAAGGCGATCGTCCTGATGATCGGCACGAACAACACCGGCCACCAGGGCCGCCCCCAGAAGGAAATCGGCGGCGCCGTCTACCAGTGCAGCGCCCAGCAGACCGCCGACGGCATCAAGGCGATCCTCGCCAAGCTCCAGCAGAAGTGCCCCGACGCCAAGATCCTGGTCCTCGGCATCTTCCCGCGCGGCGCCGACAAGAACGACAAGTTTCGCCAGCAGAACGAGGCCACCAACGCGATCGTGAAGGGCTTCGCCGACGACAAGAAGGTCTTCTTCCTCGATATCGGCGCCAAGTTCCTCGAGTCCGACGGCACCCTGTCCAAGACCATCATGCCCGACCTGCTCCACCCGAACGAGAAGGGCTACCAGATCTGGACCGACGCCATCGAGGGCAAGGTCAAGGAAATGCTCAAGTGAGAGGGCTGAATTGAGTACAGAGTGCGGAGTGCTGAGTCGAGTGCAGGGTCGAGGGCTGAATTGGGTACGGCCTACGGAGTACTGATTACAGATTACTGATTACGGGCTGCAGGGTGCTGGGTCGAGGGCAGGGGCGCGGTTGGCTTGGTCTTGAGGCTCCGCGATTTCCTCGTTCCAGCCCTCCGTAATCAGTACTCTGTACTTAATTCCGCCCACCGTCATCGATCCAGTACTCGACCCAGCGCTGCTCCAGCCCGTCTCAGCGGGTGCGTTCGAGGGACATGAAGTCGTGTCCGCGTTCGCCGGCCAAGACCGCCCGCCGTTTGCCGCCTTCCTCGATCCCGAGCTTGAGCGGCCCATGTTCGACCGAGCTAAACCCGGCTAGATCGCCGGCATCGAAGGCGGCGCCTTTTTGCAGGGCGACCTTGAGGAGCCGGGTTTTCAGGTCCAGATCCAAGCGCATGGCTGCGGTCCTTTCGATGGGTGCGCCCAAGAGCGCGAGGTAGAAAGCCTCGGCTCTCTTCATCGGGGTCGTCGGTCCGTTCGACGCCTTCGATGGATCCTTCGCGAAATCCTCGGCGGCCATCACGCGGGCCTTGAACGCGCGCAGCTTTTCCGGGTCCAGCGGCTCGAGCTCGCCGGCGATGTTCTGGAGCAAGCTATCCCAGTCCGCGGGCGTCAGGTTGTCGATCATCCCATCATAGCAGCGCAGGAACTCCGGCTCGAAGTTCTGGATCCCGGGGAAGTGTTCCACCAACTTCTTCCGACGTTCCGCCGACGTCAATGGCTTGAGCTTCGGCAGCAAAGTCCGGAAGCGGGTGGGCTCGTTCAGCGAGAGGTCGTCGTTGAGCACCGCGTGGCGCAGCCCCGGTAGGGGCGGCAATGCTTCCAGCGCGCGCACATAGGCCCGGCTCTCCCCCTGCGACCATGTCCCGACGTAGGCCCCGTCCGCCGAGAGGGCGATTTGCTCCAAGGCGATTGCGGTAAGGAGGCGCAGTAAGTTGCCGTCGGCCTCCGGGCGGCGAGCCATCCGATGGGCCTTCAGTAGCCAAGCCTGGCCCTCCGCGACCTTGCCTTCCTGGCAGAGTTTATGCCCGCGCATCAGGAAAAGCCGCGAAGCGGCGAGCGACCCACCGACGTTATCGGTGCGGAAGGGCGCATCCAGCACCGGCAGAAGCCGGTCGGTGAGTTCATCCAGGCCGAGGCGGCGGTAGAAGGCCGGGTCGACCGCCTTATCCCCATGCGCCATGGCCTGTAGGAGGTCCTCCTCGGTGTCTCCATCTGGGTTGGGGGTTGGCAACTCGTTATCCCGCAGGCCGTGGACAACCCGCTTAGCCTCGTCGAAAAGTTTCTGGTGCGTGTCAGGTTCGGCTCCGCTCAAAGTGGCGAGCGCCAGCAGGCAGCAAAGGAGCGTCAAGGGAGCACGCATGGGGATGGGTCGGTTCTAGGCGGCGAAGGTGAAGGGTCAAACTTACAGGAAGGCCTCGGTGAGATGCGATGAGGGCCGGGGCTTGGGCTAGGGCTCGGGAGATACGATCAAGCCAGATGAGAGGTCATGCGCGGGGCAGTTTTCTTTCCCCAACCGCCAACCGCTAACCCCTAACCGCTATCCTATTGTAAACCTCCCCGCACTTCGGGCTTAACAATGGCCTAGGCCGGGCTTAGAACCGGGGGGTGCCGACTGCCACCGCAGCCCACCCGTCCGGTTTGGACGCCCTCGACGCCGCCGACCGGCGCTTCGGGTGGCACCCGTTCACCCAGATGCAGGAGTACCTGGACAATCCCCGGCTCCACTTGGTGCGCGGCGAGGGCAACTGGCTGATCGACGGGGAAGGGAAGCGTTACCTCGACGGCAACGCCTCGGTCTGGACGAACGTCCATGGCCACAACGACCCCGACCTGAATCGCGCCTTGCGCGAGCAGCTCGAGCAGGTCGCGCATGTCACCCTCCTTGGCCTGAACCACCCGGTCGCGACGGAGCTGGCCGAGGACCTCGCTGGTCTGAGCGGCGGTGCCTTGCCCCGGTGCTTCTTCACCGACAACGGCAGCAACGCCATCGAGGTCGCCCTCAAACTCTCGTTCCAATATTGGCAACTCGTCGGGCAGGACGCCAAGCGCGGGGTCATCTCGATGGAAGGCGCTTACCACGGCGACACCTTCGGCACGATGGCGGTCGGAGCCCGCTCCGAATTCCATCGCCGCTTCAACCCTTGGCTCTTCGCCGCGCAGACCTTCCCGGCGCCGAAGCACTCCGAGTGCGGCGGACAGGTGTCCTGTTCCGACGCCACCGCCTCGCTGGCCGCACTCGAGGCCTTGCTCATCCGCGACGCCGCCACGACGGCCTGCGTGATCCTCGAGCCCCGCGTGCAAGGGTCCGCCGGGATGGTCCAGCAGCCCGCTGGCTTTGTGCGGGCCGTCGCCGACCTGTGCCGGAAGCATGGCGTCCACCTCATCTTCGATGAAGTCTTCACGGGCTTCGGTCGGGTCGGTGCGCTCACCGTCGCCGAGCTCGAGGGCGTCGTCCCTGATTTCCTCTGCCTCGCGAAGGGGCTCGCCGCCGGCTACCTGCCGCTCGCGGCCACGTTGACGTCGGAGCAGATCTACGCCGCCTTCCTGGGCAAGTTCTCCGAAGGCAAGACCTTCTTCCACGGTCACACCTTCTCGGGCAACCCGCTCGCCTGCGCCGTCGCCCGCGCCTCGCTCCGCAAACTCAAGCCTCTGCTCGCCTCCGGGCAGGTCGCCGCCCGCGTCCAGCTCCTCGGTCAGGAGATGCAGGCCGCGTTCGCGGGCCACCCTCACGTGCGGACCTTCCGCCAACTCGGCCTGACCGGCTCCGTCGAGTTCAAGCCTGCCCACGCCGACCGGTGGCCGATCGATAACCGCGCCGGTTATCAGGTCGCCCTCGCCGCCCGCCGGCACGGGCTCATCATCCGTCCGCTCGGCGACTCGCTCCTGTTCGTCCCGCCCATCTCCATCCAAATCGACGAAGTGAAGCACCTCGTCCGCTCCGTCCGCCTCGCGATGGATGAG
>JBIISU010000130.1:0-4271 GCA_044340815.1 Opitutales bacterium
TCCTAGCGTCCCTTTTTCTTCAATAAAATCTAGGAAGGCGGCGGGCGGTTCCTATCCTCGACCCTCCCTCCCCATGATCCGGGACTTCGACGAGTTCGGCGCGCAACCCCTGCGCGGCCCCGCCTACTTCCGCCGGCCACCGGCGGACGTGGATCTGTTGAACGACCTCGTGAAATTCCATGGCGAAGGGCGCCAGCTGGTCCGCAACGCGGAAATCGTCTTCTATGACCGGAGCATCCGCGCCGGGCTCCGGATGATCTGGGAGAACTTGGCGCGGGTGGAAAGACACGACATCGTGGTGCAGGCTTACATCATCGCCTATCACCTCCGGACGCTTTCCTGCTACGGCCCGGTCGAACGGTCGGTCCGCTTCGCCCGGCGCTCGCTGCGCTTCCTTCCCGACCGGGGCCAACGGGCCGGCCTGCGCGCGGTCGCCTTGGGTGAACTGGCGCACCTCTACCTCCGCCAAGGCAACCGGAGGGGAGCTTGGCGCTGCTGCGACGAAATCCTCCGGATGGAGAGGACCGTCGACGTCGCCGGCGCCATCGGCTCGGCCCGGTTGCGCCGCAGCCAAGTTTTGCGGCTGGACGGGAAGTTGGAGGCGGCCTTGGACGAGGCCGAAAAAGCGGCGACGCTGGCCCGGGCGGACACCCTGCACTGGCTGCCCAAGGCCCGCTACGTGGCCCTCAACCTCGCCCAGATCCGGGAGGACCTCGGCCAACGTAAGGAAGCGCACGAGGACTACCGGTGGACCACGGAGATCATCGCCGACACCGGCTTCGCCACCCGCGCCGAGCACGAGGCCGCCTGGGACGGCTTCCACCGGACCAAGTGACCGCCCGACGGGTCTTAATAAAATCTAATAGTCCGCGGTCGCGGGGCGTGGCCCGCTAATCTCCTTGGGCCGCCGGGACGGTCGCTTGCGGGGCCCCTCGGATTCGGGTTTGCTGGGCTGCTTCTTTTTCGCCGATGTCCCCTCGCCTCGTCTGGTGCTGCCTGCTGCCCGTCTCCTGCCTCGCCCTCATCACGCCCCGGCCGATTCCCCCACCGCCCGAGCGGGTCGACCGGCCCGTCCCGACCTCCGCCGACCGCGACGAGGAACTGCGCGATCACCGCGTCTTCGGCTACACCAACGGCCAGCCGCGGGGCCGACCCACCCTTTTGCACGTCGGCGACCGCGGCCTCACGGCGACGCTTCAGACCGCCTACATCTCCGACTTCCGCGGCGTCTTCGGGGCGCGGATCAACCGGGAGATCCTCGCCGACGCCTCCCAGCTCGAGGTGGCCGGGGAAGTGCTGCTCCGGCTGGAGGAGCGACTGCGGAGCGAGGGCGCCGACGACATCCCGGCACGCCTTTTCGCGATCAGACGCTACCTGCGCAAGTTGCCGCCGATGGATGATCATTCCGCGCGTCCGCTTCGGTGGCAGGAGACGCCGCTGGCCAACGCCCTCCTCACGCGCACCCAAGGCCCCTACCATCGCACCGAAGAGCGCTCCCTCCGCCGCCAAGTTTTCTACGACCGCCTCACGTCCGAGGAACGGCTGCTTACCCGCCGTTTCTTCGAGGAACTGGCGCGGCTGCCGCGGGCCTACGCCCTCTACCTCCGCTCGATCGCCGAGCCGCGGGTCTGGGCCCTCTCCACGATGGACGAGCTCCTGACCCTGCCCGAACCGGAGCGCCGTGAGCTCAGCGCGCTCGCCCACTACCGCCGCGCCCGCCTCCGTCTATCTTTGCCGGACTGGGAGGCGACCTCCGACGCCACCGCGAAACTGCGCCTGCGACAGATTCGCGCGGATCTCACGGCCATCGCGGACGACCTGCGGGCCGGGGCGGTCGATTTCGGGCAGGTCGGCGCCAATGCGCCCGGCTGGCTCGCCTACAGCTATGCGATGGTCCTGCCCGCCCGGCGGCTGGTCGCGCTGGGCGAGGCCGACTACCCGCGCGCCGCGGCGATCTACCTCCGGATGCCGGAGCGCCGTCACGCCAATGGCTTCAACTCCACGCATAGGCTCATCGGCAAGCTCGCCGAGGAGTCGGCCTTCGACGTCTGCGTGGGCGACCCCGACCTCCGGATGCTCATGACGATCTACCTGGGGGCTTCACCCGACTACAGCATCGGGATCGGCAGCTACCATGATTACGAGAAGGAGTCCGGCCCGATCGGAGCGCGCGGTTGGCTCCAAGCCTTGGACGCGGCGGGCATCGAACCCGCATTCGCCCCCCATCGCATCGCCATGCTCCGCCTCCAGGTCGGCGACTTCGCGGGATGCGAGCGGCTCCTCCGCACCTTGGACCCGCGCGATCCGCTCACGGCCCTCATCGCTTCGCACTGCCACCTCCAAAAAGGCGGCGACAAAGGCACCGCCATGCGGCTGCTGGGCCAAGCGCTGCAGGCGAACCCTCCGGGCCTTCGCGAACGGCATGCGACCTTCGCGTTCTCCGGCGCAGGGCTGGACCTCGACCTCACCGACCCCGCCCAGGTCGTGAATCGCATCGGGAACGAACTTGCGATGCTCAAGCTCTCTTTGGGCGACTATGCGGAAGCCCTACGGCTCTTCTACGCGCACGGGGACACCGCCGATGGGGCCTACATCGCGGAGTGCATCCTCACGACCGACGAACTTAGGCGGCTGGTCGACCTGCATGGCTACCGGGACAAAAAACCGGACGGCCCTTACGGGAGTTTCTACGACCAGGAATACTACAGCCCGCGCGCACTCCTCGCGCGACGCCTCTTCCGCGAGGATCGGTGGGAGGAGTCGGCGGCTTATTTCCCGCCCGAGCTCGCGGCCGCCGCCCGGCGTTACGCCGAACTTCGGCGCTTTGCCGCCCGCACCGACACCCCGCCGCGGCAAAGGGCCGATGCGCATTGGCGCTCCGCGCTCATCATCCAAAAGCACGGCCGCGAACTCCTCTTCTGTCCCTTCGGGCTGGACAAGTCGCAGTCCGCCGGAGCCGGCGGAAACCGCCAAGTCCCCGATCCGAGCTACCTGGAGTATGCCCATGGCTGGCACCTCTACCTGCATTCTTTCCTGCCTAGCCTACGCCTAGGTAGGCGACCGGATGATTTCGCCATGAACCTCGCCGCCCCCTGCGCCGATGAAATCAACCGAGTCAGGGCCTGGTATGCCCAGCATATCGAACACCCTACCTACTCAGAGCGTATGCCGCGCTACGAGGTCCTCCGGCTCGGGCTCCTCGCGGTCAAGGACTTGCCCGACCACGATCCGGCCGGCGCGCTCATCCTGCAGTACGTCGGCAACCTCCTGAAATACGTGGATCCCCCGGCCGCGACGCCGGCCTATCGCCTCCTCGTCAAACGCTTCGGGCAGACCCCGCTCGGCGCCACCGCGACCAAGAACCGCTGGTTCGCCAAGGACCGCCCGAGCCCAGGCGAAGACCTGCTCCGCTAAGCCCCCACCACCATGGGGTCAGACTACCTTAATGGGGTCAGGCTACCTTAAGGTAGTCTGACCCCATGGTTCGCTCAAGACGGCCGAGAGATGGGTAGAACTACCCGATTTCAAGCGCTGAGCCAGCCAAGCGAACGTAACCGTGGTATCGAGAATCATGCCCCTGCCTATCCGTAGTTTCCAAGGGGCTAGGCCATGGACGACGGCAAGGTCCGCTTCATTCTTCCCCTCCTTAGCCAGCAAGCTTTTGAAAGTAGCCTCGGTGTGATCCGGATCCAGGTGCGAATAATCACCCTCGGGTGCAGTGAGGAGACTAACCTCCTTCTGCACCAACCCGACCTTGGGTTGCCCGATCGCATTCTCCAAGGCAACCCACTCGGCCTCAAACTTCGACCCGGAGGCATCCTCTAGGAGCACAGCGCGCAAGTGCGTAAGGTAGCGGTTCCACCCGTTTGAGCTATCCGGGTAACCGGCAAATCTCTCGACAGCATCGCCAACGGCCAGCAGCCCCCGCCGGTCAGGATGCACGAGCCGAGAAAGGCTGCTCAATGAACTGGTCGTGCATTCGTCAATCGTCAGTAGGCTTTTCCTGACATGGTTGAGGTGGATGTAGTCCAACACCCGGGATGAATCCATCCCCCGAGGCACTCTTTTCGCATGGTAACGTCCCTGAAATACGTGTCCGTGTTCTTCCCTGAAACCATTGAAACGAAGGGCAAAGGCCGAAAGCAGCAAATGCATACCCCGAGCCAAATTCGCCCGAGGAGTCCGCAGCATCAGGTGGAAGTGGTTGGGCATGATCGCGTAAGCATAGACTTCCCAGCCCGTGCGACGGATGGCCGCATCGAGGGCACGGA
>JBIISU010000132.1:0-4270 GCA_044340815.1 Opitutales bacterium
CCTGGTCGTCTGGAGCGGGGAATTCGGCCGGACCCCGATGAAGCAGGGCGACAAAGGGCCGGTCGGGCGCGACCACCACAACAAGGCGATGTCGCTCTGGCTGGCCGGCGCCGGCGTGCGCGGCGGCCTGACCTATGGGGCGACCGACGAGCTCGGCTACGCCGCCGTGGACAAGGCCTGCACGGTCCACGACCTGCACGCCACGATGCTGCACCAATTGGGTATCGACCACGACGCCTTCCGCTTTAAGTTCCAAGGCCTCGACGCCAAACTCACCGGCGTCGAACCCTGCAAGGTGATCACGGACATCCTCGCCTGACTTTACCCATGAAAACGCTGCTCCCCTCCCTCCTCCTCGCGCTTGGCTTCGCCTCCCCCCGCCTGGCCGCCGCCGACCAAGCCGCCGACCTGTCCAAGCCCGTGCAGGTCTTCATCCTCCTCGGGCAATCCAACATGGTGGGCCTCGGCAAGGTCACCGGTCCCGACGGCTCCCTGGACTTCGCGGTCAAGAACAAGAAGAAGTACCCGCACCTCGTCGACGCCGCCGGCAACTGGTCCGAGCGAGCCGACGTGCGCAACGTCCGCGTGATGGTCGGCCGCAGCGGCGGCATGCAGCTCTTCAACAACGAATTCCTCAAGGTGACCGGCAAGACGATGGGCCCGGAATACGGGATCGGCCACCCGCTCGGCGACGCCGTCGAGGCGCCGGTGATGCTGCTCAAGAGCTGCATCGGCAACCGCAGCCTCGGCTGGGACCTCCTGCCGCCCGGCAGCGAACGCTACGTCTTCGAGGGCAAGGTCTACGCCGGCTACAAGGACCGTCCGGACACCTGGCCGGCGGACGCGGCCAAGGGCACGGGCACGACGCCTCCGCCGTGGGTCGACAAGGCCGGCAAGCCGATCGAGTGGTACGCGGGCAAGCAGTACGACGACGATACCGCCAACGCCAAGAAGGTGCTCGCCGACCTCGGCAAGTACTACCCGGGCGCCAAGGCCTACGAGGTCGCGGGCTTCTTCTTCTGGCAGGGCGAGAAGGACGGCGGCAACGCCGGCCACGCCGCCAAGTACGAGGAGAACCTCGTGCGTTTCATCAAGCAGCTCCGCAAGGACTTCGCGGCCCCGGACGCCAAGTTCGTCCTGGCGACGCTGGGCGAGGCGACGAAGGGCTCGACCGGCAACGGCGGCAAGATCCTCGAGGCCCAGCTGGCCGTCGATGGCGCCACCGGCAAGTATCCCGAATTCAAGGGCAACGTGGCCACGGTCTACGCCAACCCGCTTTCGAAGGGCGGCAGCGGCAACAGCCACTACAACGGCAACGCCGAAACCTACATGGACGTCGGCGAAGCCATGGGCAAGGCGATGGTCGAACTCCTGAAGCGCAAGTAACCGCCATGCGCCCCCTGGCCGCCCTGCTGCTCGCGTGCACCCTCCCGGGCGACGCGAGGGCGGCGGAGGGGCCGCCGCGCTGGACGATCGAAGCCAAGGGCCCGATCGTCGCCGACCCCAAGGTCGCGTGCACGGTACGCTTTCCCGCGGAGACGTCGGGCGGGGACGCCGTGGTGCTGGCTGCGCTGATCAAGGTCCGGGGCTCCTCCTCGCAGGCCTACGCCAAGAAATCCTTCGCGCTGACTTTCGAACGGCCCCTCGCCGCGGCCGGCTTGCCCGCGGATCCGGAATGGATCCTGAACGCGGCCTTCGTCGACTGCTCGCTGATGCGGCACAAGCTGTCCTACGACCTCTTCCGCGCCCTCGCGACGCCGGAACAGCCGCGCTTCGCCGCGCAGAGCCGCTTCGTGGAACTCGACCTCGCCGGCTGCTACCACGGGGCCTACCTGCTCATGCAGCCGGTGACCGGAAGACTCCTGGGGTTCGCCGCGCCGCAGCCGGCGGACCTGACCCCGGCGGTGCTCTACAAGGCCGTCGACCACGCGGCCAACTTCGGCCAGCCCGGCCACGCGGGCTTCGACCCGCGGGAACCGGACCCCGCGAAGGGCCCGGCCTGGGCGCCGCTCGATGAACTCAACGGCTTCGTAAGCCAAGCGCCGGACCAGGCGTTCCGGGATCCCGTGGACGGGCTCGCCCGCCGCCTCGACCTGGCCAACGCGATCGACTTCCACCTGCTCGTCCTGCTCACCTGCAACCTCGACGGGATCACGAAGAACTACTACCTCGCCCGCCCCGCCGCCACCGCCGCGCACCCGCGGCCGAAGTTCTTCTTCGTGCCTTGGGACTACGATGGCACGTTCGGGCGCAACTGGGATGGCTCGCGCGTCGGTCCGAAGGAATGGCTCTCGAACCGGCTCTTCGACCGGCTCTGGTCCGACCCGGCGATGCGGGCCGCCTTCCTGCGGCGCTGGCGGGAGCTCCGCGCCGGTCCGTTCCAGGCCGAGGCGATCGCCCGGCGGATCGACGATAACGCCCTCGCCTTGGGTCCGGCCATCCGCCGCAACGAGCAGCGCTGGAAGCGGATCGACTACGCCGCGCCGCGCGAACTGACCTTCGAGGAGGACGTCCGTCAGATGAAGGCTTGGACGACCGAACGCCTCGCCTGGCTCGACGCCGAGATCGCCCGTCGGACCCGCTGAATTCACATGCGCCCCCTCACCTACCTCCTGTTCGCCCTCGGCGGACTCACCGCCTCGGCCCAGGACAAGGCCGCGCCGAAGAAGGCCGGCGGTTACCCTCCGGTCATCGCCGGAACCAAGGTCGAGACCTACCGGAAGGTCGGCTCGAGCGAGCTCAAGGTCTGGATCTTCGAGCCGGCCGACAAGGGGTCCAAGCCCCTGCCGGCGATCGTCTTCTTCTTCGGCGGCGGCTGGACCAGCGGTACGCCCGCCCAGTTCGAGCCGCAGAGCCGGCACCTGGCCGCCCGCGGCATGGTCGCCGTGGTGGCCGACTACCGGGTGAAGAGCCGCCAGGATGCGAAGCCCGCGGACTGCGTCGCGGACGCCAAGGCCTGCGTGCGCTGGGTGCGCGCCAACGCCGCCCGGCTCGGCATCGACCCCGGCCGCATCGCGGTCGGCGGCGGTTCGGCCGGCGGACATCTCGCCGCGGCCACGGCGACCCTGCCGGGGCTCGACACCGCGACCGACGACAAGTCGGTCTCCTGCCGCCCAGACGCCTTGGTGCTCTTCAACCCCGGCACGGTGATGGCCCCCTTCCCCGGACTCGACCTCAAGGGCTTCGGCGCCGGCCTCGACAAGGCCCTCTTCGGCTGCGAACCGACCGAGATTTCCCCGCTCCACCACGTCGCCAAGGGCGCGCCGCCAACGATCGTCTTCCACGGCAAGGCCGACACGACCGTGCCCTATGCGACCGTCGAGAAGTTCGCCGCGGTGATGAAGGCCGCGGGTAACCGCTGCGAGTTGGTCGGGTACGAGGGCGAGAAGCACGGCTTCTTCAACCAGTCCAAGTACGCCGAGACGCTCGCCGCGACCGACGACTTCCTGGTGTCGCTGGGCTACCTGCCCAAGAAGTAAGATGCGTCCGCTGCTCGCCCTACTGCTCGCGGCCTGCGCCGCCGCGGCGGACCGTCCCAACGTGGTCATCCTGTTGGCGGACGACGCGGGCTGGGGCGACTACGGCTGCAACGGCAACCGGCAACTGGCCACCCCGCACATCGACTCGCTCGCCCGCGACGGCGCGCGCTTCGACCGGTTCTTCGTGCAACCCGTCTGCTCCCCGACCCGCGCGGAGCTCCTCACCGGCCGCTACCATCGCCGGCTCGGCGTGACCGGCGTCTCCACGGGCCAGGAGCGGCTGAACCTCGACGAACGGACCTTCGCCGAGTCCTTCCGGGCCGCGGGTTACGCGACGGGCCTCTTCGGCAAATGGCACAACGGCAGCCAGTGGCCCTACCACCCGCTGGCCCGCGGCTTCGAGACCTTCTGGGGCTACACTTCCGGACACTGGGGCGAGTATGTCGACGCTCCGCTCGAGCATGACGGCGTGATGCAACGCTCGCAGGGCTACATCGTCGACGTGCTCACGGACAAGGCGCTGGAGTTCATCGAGCGGAGCCAGGGCCGACCGTTCCTCTGCTTCGTCCCCTTCACCACCCCGCATTCTCCCTTCTCGCCGCCGCCCGCGGACTGGGCCCGCTTCAAGGATCGACCGTTGACGCAGACCGCGACGAACCCCCGCGACGAGCAGGCCGACGCCACCCGCTGCGCCCTCGCGATGGTCGAAAACCAGGACCGGAACGTCGGCCGCATCCTCGCCAAGCTGAAGGAGCTGAAGCTGGAGGAGAACACCGTCGTGCTCTATTTCT
>JBIISU010000133.1:0-4212 GCA_044340815.1 Opitutales bacterium
CATGCATTTCCCTTGCGCCATCCTGGGTAGTTCAGCCTCGAACCTCTATCGTGGAGATCACCTGCGCCCTCGGCCATTTCCCGCCGACTTCAAGGGGGCGGGTGATTCGGTCTGGATTCTCCATCACGCCGCGCGGAGCCGGGTCTGCTTCACCCCGGCGATCGGATCGACCTTCTGCATCCACGCCAAGGCGGACGATGCGGACATCCAGGGGCGGTTGCGGTTGTTAGCGAAACTCAGCGAGGAGCGGACGCAGACCCTCGCCCGCCTTGGCCTGAATTGCGAACCGGCCCGGCTGCTGATCGAACATCATCTGCTGGCCGATGAAGTCCAAGCCGTGAACCGTGGACGCCGCCAACTCTGGCACAAGACCCCGCGAACGGGGTCGAACTTCCTCGCCTGGACTTCCCTCACCATGACCTACCTCCGGAAACGGGCGGCGGTGAAGGCTTCCCGGCGGCGCATCCAGAGGCTGCTGATGGGTCGCGAGGGCGTCATTCCGGTCGCCGATCGGGGCTGAACGGGAAGCCCGACTCGTCAGGCCAGGCCGCAGGCCGACCGAAGCGAGCCGAGCATGGACCTGTTGTCGACCGCATAGCGGGTGATGAACTGGCGGGCCGCCGCACGCATCGCCTCCATCTCCGCGGGATTCTTGAGCAAACCCCGCAGGGTGGCGACCGTCCGCTCCATGTCCTTGGGGTCGATGCAGACCCTGGCATCCGCGGGTATTTCGGACGCGAACGAGGTCTCGTGGACATAGAGTCCGACCAGCCCATTATGCGCCAAGGATTTGAGGACGGCCCCTTCGACCGGGGCCGACCAACTTGAAGGGCATAACACGATGTCGGCCAGCTTGACCTGCTCGGCCAACCCGGAGCCCCAGCTCATCGGCGTAAAGATCAGGTTCGGCGGAGGCTGGTCCAGTGGGCCGAAATGGTGGAGGAGCTCCGGGATGCTCGCGGGGACCAAGAAGTCCCACTCCTTCATCGCCTTGGCCAGCGAGATCACATGCGCGATCCCTTTGGCATGGTTGACCGCCCCATGATAGACCGCCAAAGACCGTTCGCGCGCGGGTCGGGTCGCCCACACCGGCGGCGGCATGATGTCGGGAACGGCGAGCGGCACCACCGCGACGGGTAGGTCCCGCCCGAAGTGCGCCCTCAACAGCGCCGCCTGAGATTGGCATTGGGCGATCAGCTTCAACCGGCCGGACCGGACCCATGCGGGCATGTAGTCCTGGAAAGGGCCGGAACGGAAAAAGTTCTCGCACCCATGAAGCCGCGCCGCGGAACCGTCGTTCCCCAGGCATCGCAAGCAGGGGGCGGACTCCGCCGGGAGGCAGTTATACGACCTGACGCAGAAGGGCGAGGAATCCAGGACGTAGATCCAGCTTCGGGCTCGCGCCTCCACGATTTGGCGGAACAACGGCAGCCCGAGCGTCTGCGGGTGGAAAATGACGACCTCCCCCGCGTTCCTTGAAGCCCGCCTCACCATCCA
Source organism: Opitutales bacterium (assembly GCA_044340815.1). GTDB lineage: Bacteria > Verrucomicrobiota > Verrucomicrobiia > Opitutales > UBA953 > UBA953. The sequence goes on from JBIISU010000133.1 coordinate 1,498, forward strand.
CGGGAAGGTCATCCGGCCGAGCAAGTGTCGCGCTTGGTTCAACGGCCCCCGTCCGCGCGACGTTTTATGGACGAAACAAGTCGAGGGGTCGTCGCCGGCCTCCTCGACCAGTCCGCGCATCAGGGTTCCGGTCCCCGAGGCATCCGGCCCTATGCCCGAGATGATCGTCAGTTTTTTGGGGTCTTCCGGATGCATTGGGGATTCCGCCGTTCCTGCATCAAGGGACGCGCGTTCGCGTAGGTCAAGCCGAACGCCCGCGTCCGGCCAGCGGACGCAAGCCTACCGGATGTCGTCAGGAATATCCGAGGGCGCGCGGCATGTCCGCGGACTCAAGGCCTGGATCTTCGCATTGGACATCCCCGCCAGCAACGGGCGGAGCGCCTTTTGGCCCAGCTCCTTCGTGGTTTGCGGCTCAATGGCCAGGCGCGTCCCGGGCTCACGGGCGGCCAACCCTTTCAGGATGCACTCGGCCCACTCCACGCGGTTCATCTCCGGGCGCGCCCCGGCGAGATGCCAGATCCCTGCCGCCGAGTTTTGGAGCAGGCAAAGCGTCCAATGGGCGATGTCGCCGGCCCAGGTCGGGTTGCCGCACTGGTCCGAAGGCAGGCGGAGGGGCTTGTCGCCGTGGGCCGCCGCCAGCACCTGGTAGACGAAGTTTTTCCGGGCCAGTTCGGCGCCCCAGACGCAGATGAGCCTCGGCACCAGCGCCGCGCCTCCGGTGATGTCCAGGACGGCCTTCTCGGCGTCGGCCTTGTCCCTTCCGTAGCGGTTGACCGGAGCCACCGGGTCGGTTTCGCGATAACCGCCTTTCGAGCCATCGAACACGTAGGAGGTCGAATAACCGACGAAGCGGGCGTTGTGCCGGTGGCACCAGCGCGCGACTTCGGAGGGAATCTCGAAGTTGTGGAGCCGGCTGCGCTCGGGGTCGGCCTCGCAGCCGTCGACCCAGGTCCAGCCGGCCGCATGGATGACGACCTCCGGCTGCTCGGCCGCGAGGAACGCGAGGGTGGCGGCCTGGTCGCCGAGCTCCAACTGCCGCAGGCCGGGCGAGCTCGCCGACCTCGTCGTACCGACGACGTCATGTCCGGCGGCGAGGCCGGCCGACCTGACATGCGACCCGACCAACCCCGTGGCGCCGAGGACGACGATCTTCATGCGAAGAGGGCCGGCAGGGAGGCCAGGTCAGGCAGCGCCCGGTCCCGGGCGGAAATGACGGTGCCCGCATCGGCTGGCCACGCGAAGCCGAAGGAGTCCCACCGGACGCCCAAGTCGTTCGCCGGCGCATGCTCGGCGGTCACCGCGTAGTGCAACAAGGCGCGGCTCGGTCCCCGTACCGCGAAGCCGTGGGCGCACCCTGCGGGAATCCAGAGGGTGGCGGGCGCCGCGCCTTGGAGCGTAAAGGCGGCCGAGCGGCCATAGGTCGGCGAACGGCGCCGGAGGTCCAGGACGACATCCAGCACCTCGCCGACGAGGCACGTCACGGCCTTGTCGTGGGCGAAGGGGGGCGACTGGAAATGCATGCCGCGCAGCACGCCCGGCTCGGACCAGGAGATGAAGGTTTCGCGGACCGGAAAAACCTGGCCGACGGCCAGCCCGATGTCGTCCGGGTGGAAGAGTTTCGTGAACGAGCCGCGCGCGTCGACGCGGGACGGATGCTGGATCAGCGTGACCCCGGAAATCTCACAGGACGGCGCCATGACGTCAGCGTTTGGAGCGGACGAAATCAAGGATGCACCGGGCCATGCGGTCGACCATCGGCCCGGTCAGCCCGGGGAACGTGCCGACGAACAGCGCCTGGCGCATGATCTGATCGGCGCCGGCCAGGTCCCCGACGACGCGGAAAGCCTCGGGGCGGTCCTGCCGGAGGCGCACGAACGCCGGCTGCCGCACCAGGTTGCCGCCGAACAGCATGCGGTTGCCGATCTGATGGGCGTCGAGATGGCGGCCGAGCTCGCTGTGGGTGAACGGCGCGGCTTCGTCGACGTAGAGCATGAAGCCGAACCAGGAGCACTCGGTGCGGCAGCCGGAGGCGTCCCAGGAGAAGCCGTCGCGCGTCCAGCCCGTCGCATGCGTCGGCAGCGAGAAGCGCAGCACGCCGGCGGCCGGCTCGAGCGCGGCGCGCAGGCGCGACCAGTTGGCCTTCCGGGCTTCGACGAAGCCGGGCAGGCGGCCGAGCTGCACCCGGCCGATGGCCGCCTGGATGTCGAGGGGCTTCACGTTGTAGCCGAGGTGACCGTAGATATACTTGTGGTCGTAGCCTTCGGGGAGTTCGCCGAGGGTCCACCCGAAGCGCTTGCCGCAGGTGTTGTCGACGCCGCTGGCGCACCAGCAATCGCGGCCCCAATCGCGGAAGCTCTCGACGATCGATTTGAGGGGCGGATGACGGACGACGCTCACCGCGCCGCCTTCGCCCATGGTCAGGTGATGGGGAGGATAGAAGGACTGGGTGGAGAGGTCGCCGAACGTCCCGGTGTAGCGGGTGACATGCACCCCGTCGTCCGGGAGGCCCGGCGAGTTGCCGCCCACGCCGAGCTCCTGGGCGAGCGCCTTCGGCATCGAGTAGGTGGAGCCGAGGGCGTCGCAATTGTCCTCGACCAACCAGAGTTCATGCCGTCGGCAGAAGCGGAGGACCGCGGCCAGGTCGAACGGGTTGCCGAGCGTGTGGGCGACCATCACGGCCTTGGTCTTCCCGGGCACGTAGGCCGCCTCGAGCTG
>JBIISU010000134.1:0-4191 GCA_044340815.1 Opitutales bacterium
CAAGGCCGGTGGCGCGACCCGCTTCTGCATGGGCGCCGCCTGGCGCCGCGTGAACGACGGTAAGCAGTTCGACAGCGTCCTGCGGACGGTCTCCGGCGTCAAGGAACTCGGCCTCGAGGTGTGCTGCACGCTCGGCATGGTCAGCGAGCAGCAGGCCGGCCGCCTCAAGCAGGCCGGTTGCGACGTGTATAACCACAACCTCGACACCTCGCGCGAGCACTACTCCAAGATCATCACGACCCGCACGTATGACGACCGCCTCCAGACGCTCGCCAACGTCCGCAAGGCCGGCCTCGAGGTCTGCTCCGGCGGCATCATCGGCATGGGCGAGACCGTCGACGACCGCCTGAAGATGCTCGTCGAGCTGGCCTCCCTCGACCCCCAGCCGGATTCGGTGCCGATCAACGCGCTCGTGGCCGTCGAAGGCACGCCGCTCGCCGGCCGCAAGTTCGTCGACACGATCGAGTTCGTCCGCACCGTCGCCGTCGCCCGCATCCTGATGCCGAAGGCGATGGTCCGCCTTTCCGCCGGTCGCGCCAGCATGAACGACGAGACCCAGGCGCTCTGCTACCTCGCCGGCGCCAACTCGATCTTCCTCGGCGAGAAGCTCCTCACCACCGGCAACCCGGACATCGAGGAGGACATGAACCTGATGAAGCGCCTCGGTCTCCATCCGATGCATCCGGACGAGGCCCGCCGCATCCACCGCGGCGAGATCGCCCCGGCCGCCGCCCAGCCGGCGCCCTGGCCGAGCGTCGCGGAGTTCGCCGCCGCGAACGCGGCCGAAGAGTCCTGCGGCACCGGCGGTTGCGGCTGCAAGTAACATGGCCGTCGTCTTCGTCACCGGCAGCGACACCGGCGTGGGCAAGACCCACGTCGCCGGTCTGCTCGCGCGTCGGCTCGCCCGCGACGGCTTCACCCAAGTCATCAAGCCGGTGGAATCGGGGGCGGGCCACGGCCGTCCGTCCGACGCCCCCAAGGCCGCGGGCAAGTGGGCCGAGCCGCACACGCTGATTTCCCTGCCGCGGCCGATCGCGCCGCTCGCCGCCGCGAAGCAGGCGCGCAAGAAGGTCGATTTGGCGACGCTGCTCAAGCTCTACCGGGCGCTCCCGCCCGCGCCGTGCCGCGTCGTCGAAGGCGCCGGCGGCGTCGCCGTGCCGCTCGACCCTTCCGGCAAGGACTGGGCCGACTTCGCCGCGGCGCTCCGCCCGACGGTCGCCGTCGTGGTGGTCGCGGACCGCCTGGGCGCGATCAACCAGTCCCGCCTGGCCATCGCCTACCTGCGTCGGCGCTACGACGGTCCGGTGGGCGTCTGGCTCAACGCGCCGAAGAAGCCGTCGAAGGAAGTCGCCGCGAGCAACCGCGCCGGGCTGGCCGCCGCGGGTATCCCGCTGCTCGGCGAATCCGGCCGGGGTCCGAAGTCCGTCCGTTTCCACTTCCTGCCGCGATGAACGCGGCGCTCCTGCAACGCCTGCGGCAGGCGCTGGTGCAGCGCGAGGGCTCCGCCCTGCGCCGCCGGCTTGTCGCGCGCGCCGCGGACGACCGGCGCGTCAACCTCGCCGACAACGATTACCTCGGGCTGGCGCGCGACCCCGCCGTGGTTGCCGCCGCCACCGCCGCTCTCCAGGCCTGGGGCGCCTCGTCGTCCGCCTCGCCGCTCGTCACCGGTTACACCGAACTTCACCAGCAGCTCGAGCGGACCCTGGCCGAATGGCAGGGGTACGAACAGGCGCTGGTCCTCAACACCGGCTACGCCGCCAATGCCGCGGTGCTCGGCGGGTTGCCGCGGAAGGGTGACCTCATCCTGGCCGATCGCCTCGTCCACGCGAGCATGCTGGACGGCATCCTCAAGTCCGGGGCGCGCCTGCGGCGCTTCGCCCATAACGACCTCGACGCGCTGGAATTGATGCTCCACGAGGAGCCCGCCCTCGACGGCGTCATCTTCGTCGTGACCGAGAGCGTGTACTCGATGGACGGCGACAGTCCCGACCTGCGCCGCCTGGCTTCCTTGCGACAGCGCTTCGGGTTCTGCTGGGTGCTCGACGAGGCCCATGCGACCGGCTGGTACGGCGCGACCGGCTCCGGCCTGCAGGAAGGGCAGGGCGTCCGCGCCGCCGCCGACATCGTCGTCGGCACCCTCGGCAAAGGCCTCGGGTCGCACGGCGCCTACGTCCTCGCCCACGCGCCCGAGGTCCGCGACGCGCTCATCAACTTCGCCGGCGAGTTCATCTACTCCACGTACCTCGCCCCCGCCAGCGCCGCCGCCGCACTGGCGGCGATCGAACGGGTCCGCGCCCTCGCGACCGAACGCCCTTCGCTCCAGGCGCTCTCGGTCGAATGGCGCGACGGCCTCTGCGCCGCCGGCTTCGCCGTCCCCTCGGGCGACTCGCCGATCATCCCGCTCATCCTCGGCGATTCCGACGTCACCCTGCGCTATGCCGAGGCCTTGCGCGGCGCGGGCTTCCTCGTTTCGGCGATCCGTCCGCCCACCGTCCCGGTCCGGACCGGCCGCATCCGCATTTCCCTGCGTCGCGGCCTGCCCGCGGACAGCCTCGCGAGCTTCCTCTCCGTCCTGAAGGGGGTCTCCGCATGAAGATCGGTTGGATCGGCGGTTGGGGCGTCTCCCTCGCGGAGATGCGCGACCTCGCCGTCGCGCATGCGCCCGAGGCCGAGCACGTCCTCTACCCGCCCGTCGTCGGCGCCGCCGAGAACCTCGTCGGGTGCGATGCGGTGGTGGGCTGGTCCCTCGGCGCGCACCTGTTGCTCGAGGCGGGCGCGCGCGGCGTGAAGCTCCCGGCGAAAGCCCTGCTGTTCGCCCCGTTCACGTCGTTCTGCGCCGAGCATGGTTCCTGCGGGCGGGCCTCCGAGACCCAGGTCAAGTGGCTGCGCCGCTGGCTCGACACCGACCCGGCCGCCGCGCTCGCGGATTTCCGGCGCCGCGCCGGCCTCGCCCCCGCGCCGACGGCCGACCTTCCGTACGAGATTGAGTATCTCCGGGCCGGCCTCGACGTCCTGGCGCAGCCCGCCGGCGTCGCGCTCATCACCTTCGGCCGCCAAGGCCTGCCCGCCGGCTGGGAAGCCTACGTCGGCGAGCAGGACACCCTCCTCCATCCCACAGGCGTCGCCGAAGCGATCGTCGGCTGTCAGACGGTCGAAGGGCTGGGCCACGACCTCCGGGATTTCCTCACCCCTTGACCATGCGTTTCGACGAACGAGCCGATAGTTACGAGGCCCACGCCGCCCCCCAGAAGCGCTTCGCGGAGGCCCTGGCGGCGTTCGCGCCGTTCCGCCGCGGCGCCCGCGTCACGGAGCTGGGCGCCGGCACGGGCTTCCTCACCGCCGCCTTGCTGGCGCAGGGCGTGAACGTCGACGCCACCGACGCCTCCCCCGCGATGGTCGAGCTCGGCCGCCAGGCGGTGCCCGCCGCCAACTGGTCCGTCCACAACGCCTTCGGTCCCATCGAGCCGGCCAAGGCCCTCGCCTCCACCGGCTTGCTCCATTGGGCCGGCGACCCCGCCGCCGTGCTCCGTCATTGGCGCGCGGCTTTGCCGGAAGGCGGCCGACTGCTGCTGGGCGTCCCTTGCGACCCCTGCTTGAACGAACTGCGCGACCTGATCGGCGAAGGCCCGGTCCGCTGGCGCGACGAGTCCCAGTGGTTGGCGCTGCTCAAGGGGGCGAAGTTCGACGTCCATGCCCACGGGGTGCTGGAGGCCGAGGAGGTCTACCCGAACGCCTTGGACTTCTTCCGCACGCTGCATCGTAGCGGCGTCACCGGGGACCCGCGCTTCTCGCCCAGCGAACTACGCTCGCTCCTCCGCGACTATGACCGCCTCCATGCCCATCAGGACGGCGTCGTCGCCACCTGGGCCTGGCTCGTCGTCGACGCGACGGCGAGGTAGGGGGTGGGGAGGGTAGAATGCTGAGTACAGAGTACAGAGTGCAGAGTACGGAGGGGTAGGGTGGATACGGTTTCAGCTCCAAGCCTCTCATCGGCAACCTATACTCAACTCTCAGTAATCCGTACTCCGAACTCAGTACTCCGTAATCTGCACTCCTTCCCTTTCCTCACTCAAAACTGAACTCGTCCTGGGACTCCGGCGGGGGTTCCTCGCCGGCGAGGATGCCGCGGACGAAGAGTTCGCGGTGTTCGGGGCAAGGGCCGAGCCGGCGCAGGGCCTCGATGTGGTCCGG